>CAMNMC010000043.1 GCA_946544235.1 uncultured Lachnospiraceae bacterium
TCGCTTACGTTCAGGAAAGAAAGCAGTTCGGACGTGCTATCGGTGCATTCCAGAATACACAGTTCCAGCTTGCTGATATGGCTACAAAGGTAGAGGCAGCTAAGATGCTTGTTTACAAGGCAGCCAGAGCTAAGGATCAGTACAATGCTGATGGCAAGACCTCTTACAGCGTAGAAGCAGCTATGGCTAAGCTTTATGCAGCTGAAGTTGCTATGGAAGTAACTACTAAGGCAGTACAGCTTCACGGTGGATACGGTTACATCAGAGAATATGATGTTGAGCGTATGATGCGTGATGCTAAGATCACAGAGATCTACGAAGGAACAAGTGAAGTTCAGCGTATGGTTATCTCTGCTAACTTACTTAAATAAGGAGGGTACAAAACGATGAAAATAATAGTTTGCGTAAAACAGGTACCTGATACAAAGGGCGGAGTTAAATTCAAACCGGACGGAACACTTGACAGAGGCGCTATGCTCACAATCATGAACCCAGATGACAAGGCAGGTCTTGAGGCTGCACTTCGTCTTAAGGATCAGTACGGAGCAGAGGTTACAGTTGTAACCATGGGTCTTCCAAAGGCTGCAGATGTTCTTCGTGAAGCACTTGCTATGGGCGCTGACAAGGGAATCCTTGTAACAGACAGAGTTCTTGGTGGAGCTGATACATGGGCTACATCACAGACAATTGCAGGCGCTATCAGAAATCTTGAGTATGATCTCATCATCACAGGCCGTCAGGCTATCGATGGAGATACAGCTCAGGTTGGTCCTCAGATCTCTGAGCACCTCAACATTCCTGTAATCTCTTATGCACAGGAGATCAAGATCGACGGTGATTCAGTAATCGTTAAGCGTCAGTATGACGATAGATATCATATGCTTAAGGCTAAGATGCCATGTCTCATTACAGCTCTTTCAGAGTTAAATGAGCCACGTTACATGACTCCTGGTGGAATCTTTGATGCATGCAAGGATGATGCTCCTATAACAACATGGGGCAGAGCAGACCTTAAGGATGTTCTCGATGAGAACCTTGGTCTCAAGGGTTCACCTACACAGATCGCTAAGGCTTCAGACAAGGTTAAGAAGGGTGCTGGTGAGAAGGTTGTTCTTGAAACACCTGAAGAGTCAGCAGATTATATCGTTTCTAAGCTTGCTGAGAAGTTCGTTATTTAATAAAGGAGGATGACAGTAATGGCATTAGAAGAATATAAGGGCGTATTTATATTTGCTCAGCAGGTTGATAATGAGATAAGCAATATCGCATTTGAGCTGCTTGGCAAAGGTAAGGATCTTGCAGCAGACCTCGGAACAGAAGTAACAGCTGTTCTTGTTGGTTCAGATGTTAAGGGACTTGCAGATCAGCTCGCTGAGTACGGAGCTGACAGAGTTATCGTTGTTGACGATCCTGAGCTTAAAGAGTACAGAACAGAACCATATACACATGCACTTGCATCTGTAATTGAGAAATATAAGCCGGATGTATTCCTTATCGGAGCTACAGCAATCGGTCGTGACCTTGGTCCTCGTGTTTGCGCACGTGTTCATACAGGTCTTACAGCTGACTGTACACAGCTTGATATCGGAGATTTCCCACTTGTTGCTATCCCTGGCAGAGAGCAGAAGCACAATCAGCTTCTCATGACTCGTCCTGCTTTCGGTGGAAATACAATTGCTACAATCGCTTGTCCTGATTTCAGACCTCAGATGGCTACAGTTCGTCCGGGCGTTATGCAGAAGAAGGATAAGGTAGCAGGCGCTAAGGCTGTAGTTGAGGAGTTCAATCCTGGATTTACACCAAACGCTAACTATGTTGAGATCCTTGAGATCGTTAAGGAAGTTTCAGACGTTGTTGATATTCAGGACGCTAAGATCCTTGTATCAGGCGGTCGTGGAGTTGGTTCTCCGGAGAACTTCAAGATCCTTGAAGAGCTTGCTGCAGCTATCGGCGGTGAAGTTTCATGCTCACGTGCAGTAGTTGATTCAGGCTGGAAGCCAAAGGAGCTTCAGGTTGGTCAGACAGGTAAGACAGTTCGTCCACACGTATACTTCGCAATCGGTATTTCAGGTGCTATCCAGCACGTTGCAGGTATGGAAGAGTCTGATATCATCATCGCTATCAACAAGGATGAGACAGCTCCTATCTTTGATGTGGCTGACTATGGTGTAGTAGGCGACCTCAACAAGATCGTTCCGCTTCTTACAAAGCAGATCCTTGCAGCTAAGGCAGCAAAGTCTCAGAACTAATCTAAACTAATACTCTGATCCGTTTGGTTCAGAAATGATAAAAGGCTGTTGCAGCTATGTTAATTCATAGATGCAGCAGCTTTTTTATAATAGGAAACTTATGGTAAGATTCCTGAAGTATTCATTACAGTTTAAAAGGTGTATTAAAGGCTTGAATATAATGATTTTTGTATTTATAATTTTGCATTGTAGGTAAGAAGAAGCTGTATAATACGTAAATTATATAATTGTGAAGGGAAAGATTTATGAATAATAATTTTAATGATTATGGGCAGCAGACAAATGAACCGTTTGTTGCGCCTAGATATCAGCAGAACAATGTGAATATGAACGGCGTGCAGAATAATATGAATCCTGATGTAGTGCAGAACAATGTGAATATGAACGGCGTGCAGAATAATATGAATCCTGATGTAATGCAGAACAATGTTTATGCAGGGGCTCGGCAGATGAATAATAATATTAATAATAGTATGAGTTACAATGCTCAGCCGGTTAACGGATATACGACTACGGATATGAATAATAATGTGAACAGGAATCCGCAGCAGTATTATGGATATGCAAATCCAAATGTTAATCCGAATGCAAATGTTAATCTGAATGCAAATATAAATCAGGGCGTCGGACCGTCTATCGTTCAGAACATGAATCCCGGCATGAATGGCATGCAGAGGCAGAATTTTGCTGCCGAAACGCGGATATATGGATATGGATATAGAATGATGGAAGGTATTGCAGGTTATATAATAATTTCGGCAGTAATAGCTGCTATAATCGGTGGACTCATTGGATATGCTATAACAAAAGGCTTTCCGGATATACTATATGAGACGAAGCGTGTTGGATATAAAATAATAAAAACCAAGACGATCTCAGGATCGTTTCTGATGGGCGCAATAGAAGGTGCTGTGATCGGATTCTTTTATGCTTTATTCTTTGGATTGTTTATTGCTTATTCAAAGAAAGAAGTGAATGGCGGAAGCTTTAATATGGATGAACTTCATCTGGATTACAGTGTCAGATCACCGGGATTTAATAAATTTGTGCCGTCACTTAAGATAAACGGATATAATGGGACTATAGCAACGGCTGATGAGCGTGACAAATCGGTTTTCCTGCCAATGCTTAAGCGTTATGATAAGAAAACTTATAGAAAATACAAATTCAGGTATTATATTACGCGTGTCAGAGGCAGGATAATAAGAATATCAGCTGACGGAAGAACAATCTATATTGATGGAACTAAAGTGATTGATAACAAGCAGCAGATTGTTGCCGTCCTTCCGCCTCTTCAAGGAGCGCAGTATAGATAAGTATCAAAACTTATAATAAATACAGTATTTATATGATTAATTTATAAAGGATATATAACGTTATAGTTATATGTCCTTTTTTATATTTAATAAAACCATTTGTATATATATCTCGTCTATCTATCAGAAAGGAGATGATGGGAATGAATCTATTTGAGAATAGGATAGAGAATAATGCCGGTAATAATCTTGAGAATAATGCCGGAAATAACACCTGTTATAATATGGATTTCCCGGACAAGCCTGAAAATAGATATAATCTTAAGGAATTCTTTCGTATCATCGCCGAAGAAAATGCTGTCCCTGAGAAAGTGGATGAGAGAATGCGTGAGATTATCTTGCGTTTTACCGGAGAGAAACCTCCACCATAAAAAAAATATATATAATAATAAAACCAATTCAGAATTTGCGTCGTCTATATGTCAGAAAGGTTCAAATAGACGATATTTTGAAATCTTTTGACATAATAAATAATAAGAAAAGGGATGGTGGATGATATGAGTAAAAACAAGATAAGAAAAACAAAAGGGATTATTTTTGTATTTATATTTGGTGTAGTGATAGGAATACTGGTTGCCGGAAGACCAAAGGATTCTGTTGCGGAAGAAGTTAAAGTAAATGCGAGCACAAACAGTATTGATCAGAATAAGAGTAAAACAGAAAAGTCAAAAGAGAAGAACTCTATTCCGGAAGAACTCTATGATGATCGTTACAAAGGACTAACTGCAGATAATCCTGCAACAAATAAACTTGAATATAAAGAGACGCTTCTTTATCTGATACTTAACGGTGTGGAGTCACCTGTTTCACTTTATGTAAAAGGCCTTGATAAAGATGATATCAAAAATACAAGCCTGTATTCTGATTATACATATTTCAGATTAACCGGATATAAGCTTTATGATGAAAAGGATGATACAAAAAGAGCTAAAGTTTCTTTTGAATACAAAGAAAACTATTATGCATATATGAATATTGTTAAGGGAAAAGCTATTCCAAAGGGAGAAGACAGGGCTGTAGAGATTGCCAAAGTTGTCAAGAGTTTCATGAAGAAATATATTGATGATTCCATGAGTGATTATGAAAAGGAGAAAGTTATATATGCTTATCTTGCTAAGAATGTATCGTATTTACACGATGATTCTAACTCAAATGGCGATCATCATATGGCATACGGCGCATTGGTCAATCATAAAGCTGTCTGTAACGGATACTCACATGCTTTTGATCTCATGGCAAGATGCTGTAATGTTGAATGTGATTATGTACTTGGTGAAGCAAATGGCAATGGTCATGCATGGAACATGGTCAGACTTGATGATAAATGGTACAATGTTGATGTTACCTGGGGCGATACAAGTGCTGATAATGTTGAGTTTCTGGATTATACATATAGTTACCTTAACCTCACAGACGAGGAGCTTGCTGAAACCGGACATGTATGGGACAGAACAGCATACCATGTAGCAGACAGTCTTGATTATAATGAAATGTATTTAAATAATAAGCTTTGTACATATGATGAATTCGGGCAGTTGATCAGTCAAAATATGTACGCAGGAAATATACTGGAGTGTGCTGTTACAGATTTTGATCCGGAAAAATATGATATTACAGGGACCGTTCGTGATCAGGGCTATCACGGGGCATTCAAATGGTATTATGGTTCAAGCCCTAAAGGGTATAACTGGATTTCTATATATTTTTATTAATCAAATATTATAACTGATGATATAATAGGAGCTGGAGCAGGTGTGTTATCGAAAGATGAGGAATTGAATATGTCGAATATAATCAGCAGGTTTAGAGAAAAAGATCAGGTGCTTTTTGCAGAGGTTGAGAAGCTGAAAAACGGAGATGCAGAAAGCTTTAATACCATATATGAACTGTCCAAGAATTACATCTTTAAGATAATCTGGGATATCGTGAAGAGTCAGGATGCCGCAGATGATATCATGCAGGAGACATATCTGCAGATATATAACAAGGTATCGGGACTTGCTGACACCTCGGCTTTTTATTCCTGGGCAGGCAGGATCGCTACCAATTTCTGCCTGACTTATATTAAGAGAGAAAAGAAATACGTCCTTGCCGAAGCTGATGAATCAGGCGAAGCAGAGGATTTTATATTTGAAAGAGCTTCTGATGACCATGAAGCAATGATACCTGAAAGCATCATCATGAACAAGGAGCAGCAGAGAATCATTGCTGATATACTTGACAGTCTCAGTACGGAGCAGAAGCTTTGCGTGCAGTATTACTATTTTGAAGAATTGTCGGTGAAAGAGATCGCTGAGATCATGGAGACCAGCGAAGGAACAGTAAAGAGCCGCCTAAACTATGCAAGAAAGTCAATTAAGTCAGCTGTCGAAAATATCGAAAGAAGAGACGGTACGAAGCTGTACAGTATCAGTGCATTCCCACTTCTGTTCCTTATTTTCAGAGAAGGCGCGGATATTATGTTTGGCGCGGTTACGGCGTCTGCGGCAGGAGCAGCTGGGACTGCAGCTGCAGGAAGCGCTTCTATGGATGGAGGAGCAGTTACAGGAACAGCTGTCTCAGCTCAGACAGCTGGTGCTGCGGCGACTAAGAGTGCTTCAATCGGATTAAAGGTATTACTGGCCTGTGTGGCAACGACTGTGGTTGTGGGCGGAAGCATATTGATATTCAGTAAAGATAAGGATACTGATGATAAAAAAAGAATAGAAGAGAGAACGGAATACCATATAGATAATTCTGGAGCATTCGATGTTTCTGATAACAATACGGAAGAACCTACATCGATTGGAATGACAGATGATACATTTACAGAAAAGACAGAATCGTCGTCTAATTATGATCATACGAAATATGAAGATTACGTTAAGAGCGTGACAGTTGTTTCGGCTTGGGTATCTCTTACCAGTGATATCTATGCTTATAATATAGTGTATAGCGCTCTTGTTGATTCAAATGATTATGTAATACTACGAGTAGATCCTTTGGATGGAGGGGGAGCAAATGTCAGTCTTGTAAGTGCTCCGGCTGAATTCATGACTAATGAAGAAAGTACGTCGGGTATTTATACGATCGATGACTGTCTTGAATTCATGAATAGAGAGCTTTCCGGTGAGGATATTATGCTGGAATACACTGAGAATGGTGCTGACTGTTATTATATCATGCTATATCAGAAAATAGGGCGTTATTGTGTAGCTATCGGTCAAAAAGATATCGTTCCGGAGCTTAAGATGAATTCGGATAATAAGATAACGGTGTCCGGAGCATATATGGTGCATCCTTATTGTTGTGAAGAGTATCTACCATAATTAATTGGATTTTTTGAAATTTATAAAACCAATTCCCCAATTGCATCGTCTATCTATCAGAAAGGGCGGGAAAGCCCGTAAAAGAAAAGGAGAGATAGATTATGAGAAAGAAAGCATTTGGGATGGTTTTATCAGCAACAATGATCATGGCTGCAGTTACAGGATGTGGAAGTAAGGGAAACAGTGAGAATGTTGAACGTACAAGTTCTCTGTCCGGTATAGTATGGAATGCCGATGATATGGACGAAGGCCTTACTGACAACAAAACTGAAGAAAAATCGGAAGCTGTGGCAGAAAATGTTTTTGTGGATGCAACTGAGAATTCAACTGAGGGTGTAACAGAAACTTTAGCAGAAAATGTCACTGAGGCTGAATCAAAAGAGAATCAGCAGGAAACCTTCCTCGAAATGAGTGTATCAACCTGGAGCTACGAAACAGCACCTGTTCATATCAGCGATAAGTATTTTATGGTCACGATATCCGGCCGCTATTATCTGATTGATCGTGATGGAAATATGGTTCCGGATAATATGCTTCCTCAGGGAGTAGAGAATGGCTGGGACGATGCCAGATTTTATCAGCAGGATGGAAGCTTTATAGTAACGAAGAAAACAGATGATGGGCATTATACTTCAGCTATTCTCGATATGGAGCTTAACACGATATATGTTGCAAGTGAGAAGGATTTCTATTTCACGGATTACAGGGACGGACTTGTATTTGTTGAGTGTCAGGATGTGGCAGAAGACGGAACGGTTAACCCGGATCGTATGATCAGGGGCTGCGGAGCTATCATAGACGGAAAGCTTGTATTTGAGGACACCTCTTATTATACAGACAAGATTAGAATATACACGGTAGCGAATGGCCTTGTGATCTGCTCGCTTACAACCTATATGGATGACAAGGAATCCTTCAGTTATATCATGCCGAATGATATCAAACGTCTGCAAATCGAGTATGGAGATGATTCGGGTGATCCGAGGAACGGAATGCTGATCCCTGAGGTAGATGGCTGCCCGGTGATATTCCTTGGCACTGCTAATGGCGATGACGGATGGATATATTCGGGTGTGCTGAATAGTGAGAGGATAGATGACGGCAACGGTGCATGGCATATGGATATTAAAGCCGTTGGTTTCTACAATATATTTGACGGCAGCTTTGTTGAGCAGCCTGAAGAAACTCTGAGCATCAATTCAGTTGTATCGGACAAAGGACTGACAAACGCTACATCAATTAACAACAAATGCAAGATTTGCGTGGGTAAGACAGATGCAGACGAGCCACTGTATAAGATATTTGATATCAGTGAAGGAAGATTCCTTACGGATGAAGCATATATTTCTGTTGAGATAAGCGGAAGAAAAATGCTTCTTGCAGAAAATACAGATCATAAATGGGGCTATATTTCATCTGATGATTATAAGCCGGTTGGTGAATGGTATGATGATGCGTCAAGGTTCTGTAACGGACTGGCACTCGTTACAAGTGGCGGAAAGGCTCATCTGATCAACGAAAGATTTGAAACCGTAAGTAAAGAAATATCTGCAGAATCGGCAAATACGATGTACGATCATCTTCAGTTCTATCATATAAATGATACCGCAGAGTTCTATGTGAAGAGAGATGGAAGCTACAGCCTTCTGACCGTTAAGAAAAAGTAGAGCATTTTAGTTTATAAAATGAAATAAAAAACAATCAGGAAAAGCCGCTGATATTAACCTGTCAGCGGCTTTCAAAAGGTGTATTAAAGGCTTGAATATAATGATTTTTGTTTATAAATACTAATGTAATTACATTGCTGTGTATCCGCCATCAACAGGGAGGGCTACACCTGTAACATAAGAAGAGGCCGGAGATGAAAGGAAGATGGCTGCTGTATCAAGTTCACCTTCATTACCGTATCTTTCTACAGGGATATTTGCCTTTGCATGAGCTACAAAGAAATCGCTTCTGAGTGTTTCTTCTGTGAGAGGAGTATAGAAGTATCCCGGGCAGATGGTATTTACGGTTATGCCGTATTTGCCCCACTCGGCAGCAAGTGCTCTTGTAAGGTTTACTACACCACCTTTGGCTGCATGATATGGGGCAGCCGGTGCAATCTTATTTCCTACAAGACCATACATGGATGCGATATTTATCACACGACCGTATGAAGCAGGGATCATAGCTTTTTTAGCCACGGCTCTGGCAACCTTGAAGGAACCGAAGAGGTCGATATTCATTTCATTCATAAACTGCTCATCGGTTATATCCTCGGCAGGAGCAACAGCTCCGGTTCCGGCGTTGTTGATAAGAATGTCGATACGGCCGTATTTTTCCATAACTGTATCAACCATTGCCTCAACGCTGTCTGTATCTGTGATGTCACAGCGTATTCCAATAGCAGGTACATTGAAGGTTTTGCTGATATCGGCTGCAACCTCGTCTATAAGATTCTGACGGCGGGCAACAGCTATGATGGTTGCGCCCTGACTTGCAAGTGCTCTGGCCATCTGTACTCCAAGACCTGTTGAACAGCCTGTAACGATCGCAACCTGTCCGGATAGATCAAAATAGTTATTCATATAAAAATCCTCCAAAAAATCTTATTCACGAACATTCGGTTAGAAAAGACTAACAAATGCTTCGAGTGTGAATCTGATTATATCATCGATTCAGGATTATAACAAGTAACTTTAGGTTGAGATTAATAATTTATATGTAATTTAATATAGTTATATCTGATATCGGTAAATCCATAATATGATTGTATTTTGTGCTTTGTTATGATAAAGTCAAAACTGATAAAGAATGTGATTTTGTATACGAGGAGGACAGTGATGAAGATAGGATTGATCATAGCTATAGAAAGAGAACTTAAAGCTTTTCTTGAAAGTGGATCGCAGATCAGTGAAGAAGAGGTTTGTGGTTATACTATTTATAATGCCAGGATAGAAGGACATGACATCAGTGCGGTTCTATCAGGCTACGGTGAGATTGATGCGGCGGCTGTTACTCAGCTTCTTATATATCATACAAAGTGCGAGATCGTACTTAATTTTGGCGTAACAGGAGCACTGGTACCGGGACTTAAAGTCAAGGATCTTTTTGTTGCGCGTCGTGCACTCCATTACGAATATGATGTTTCACCGATAGATCCGGTTAAGGAGCATCAGTATGAGGAATATGAAGATGAATTTATCCCTCTGGATGCAGGACTTATCGGTAAGGTTAAGAATGCATTTCCTGAACTGAAGGAAGTTACTGTTGCGAGCGGCGGAAAATTCATTGAGAAGAAAGAAGATAAGGATGATCTTGCTGCGCAGGGATGCCAGATCTGTGATATGGAGATCGCGGCTATAGCGAGAATATGCCTTAAAAATAACGTTAAATGCCTTTCGGTAAAATGTATAAGCGATACATACGAAGGTGATGGCGGAGATTTTAATCAGAATGTTATAAGCAGTGCCGAGGCAGCCTTCGGTATGCTTAAACAGCTTATACGTGAACTGTAAACATGATCTGAACTTGAGGAACAGAGCCGATTGAACCGGCACTCGACTGCAGAACAGAGCCGATTGAACCGGCACTCGACTGCAGAACAGAGCCAATCGAACCGGCACTCGACTGCAGAACAGAGCCGATCGAACCGGCACTCGACTGCAGAACAGAGCCAATCGAACAGCCACTTAACGGCAGAACACGATCGATCAGAACTGCCTTACGTGAAGATTTACGGCATTAAAAAAAGCAGATAACGGGAATCGAACCCGCCTTTCCAGCTTGGGAAGCTGGCGTTCTACCAATGAACCATATCTGCATGATAAGAGTATACTATATCCGGATTAAATTATCAAATTAAAAGTTTTGAAGGATAACTAAATGAAATAGAATAATGAAAAAAAGGAGATACAGAAGATGGATTTGATACCAAGTTTTTCGGTTGATCATACCAGAATTATTCCCGGTATATTTACAAGCAGAGTTGATATCCTTGGTGAGGAGAAGGTTACAACATACGATATCAGAGTTACAAAGCCGAATACTGAACCGGCTGTTGATGTGGCAGCAATGCATTCATTGGAACACGTAATAGCAACTTTTCTCAGAAATGATCCGGACTGGAAGGATCAGGTGATATACTGGGGACCTATGGGATGTCTGACCGGATTTTATCTTATTCTGAAAGGAAACAGGGAGCCAAAGGACATCTATGAGCTTATTCTGAATGCCTTCAGGTCAGTTGAAGATACTGAGGAGGTTCCGGGAGCTCAGGCGGTTAACTGTGGCAATTATCTGATGCATAATCTGAATATGGCAAAGTGGTATGCGCGAAGATTTGCCGATTATCTTGCTGAGAATAAGAATAATACTCTGATATTTGAGTATCCGAAGGCGGAGAGATTTGTGACGGAGGATGGTCGTCAGTTCTTTGATTCATAAGTCCTTTTGATAAGAAAGTATTTTTAATATGAGCAGGTTAGCGAGAAATATAATAACATTGCTGATGATTATTGTGGCCGGATTACTGGTGTATTTCGGACCTTTTTATAGTGCTTATTCAGCCATAACGGATTCCATATATACGCAATTCTTGAACGGAAAGTACAAGACAAATATATGAACAATATTTTATTTGCTAAATAATAAATAGTATGGTAAAATCGTTCAATAGTGCGTTAGTCTGCGCATTTTTTCCGCATACGGTGAAAAGATGCAGCAAAAAGCCGGATGATCTGCGCAGAGCCGGAACAATAATAAACGCAGAATATTCAAGATTATAATGCACAGAGAGGATGTGCTTAAGGAGGAAAAAGAAATGAGTTTAGCAGCAGAAAAGTTAGATGGAAATATGGCAGAGCTTACTATCACAGTTCCTGCAGAGGAATTTGATAAGGCTATGATCGAGGCTTATAAGAAGAATAAGAGTAAGTTTTCGGTTCCTGGCTTCCGTAAGGGTAAGGTTCCTATGAATTATATAGAGAAGGTTTATGGCGAAGCTGTATTTTATGAGGAAGCAGCTAACGAGCTTATCAACAAGTTCTATCCGGAAGAGATCGAGAACTGTGATCTTGATATCGTTTCAAGTCCTGAGATCGAGGTTGCTGAGATCGGCAAGGGCAAGGATTTCGTATTTAAGGCTAAGGTTGCTACAAAGCCACCTGTAAAGCTTGCTGAATACAAGGGCGTTGAGATTGAGAAGGTTGATACAGAAGTTACAGATGCTGATGTTGACGCTGAGATCGAGAAGGTTCGTAAGGAGAACGCTCGTAAGGTTGATGTAACAGACAGAGCTGCAAAGGAAGGCGATGAGGTTAATATCAATTTCGAGGGCTTTGTTGACGGTGTTGCATTTGAAGGCGGCAAGGGTGAGGATTACAAGCTTGTTCTTGGTTCACACAGCTTTATCGATACCTTTGAGGATCAGATCGCAGGCAAGAATATCGGTGATGAGTTTGATGTAAATGTTACATTCCCTGAAGAGTATCAGGAAGCTAGCCTTGCAGGAAAGCCGGCTGTATTTAAGTGTAAGCTTAATGCTATCACAGAGGAGGTTCTTCCTGAGGTTGATGATGATTTCGCAAGTGATGTTTCAGAGTTCGAGACAGTTGCTGAGTACAAGGAAGACCTGAAGAAGACTCTTGAGGTTAAGAAGAAGGATGCAGCTGAGAAGGAGAAGGAGTCAAAGGTTCTTGAGAAGCTTATCGAGACCTGTGAGATCGACCTTCCTGAACCAATGATCAAATACAATCAGGAGAAGATGCTCAGTGATTTCGAGCAGAGACTTGCATATCAGGGACTTAAGCTTGAGCAGTACCTTTCAATCACAAAGCAGTCAAGAGAAGATATGCTTGAGCAGGTTAAGCCTGAAGCAATCAAGAGAATTAAGACCAGCCTTATCGTTGAAGCTATCGCTAACGCTGAGAACATCGAGGTTTCTGACGAAGAGGTTGATAAGGAGATAGAGAAGACTGCAAGTATGTATCAGCTTGACGTTGAGAAGTTCAAGGAGCTTGCAGGAGAGAAGGAGCTTGATGCGATTAAGATGGATGTCAAGATGAACAAGGCACTTAAGCTTATCGCAGCAGAGAGTAAGGAGGTATAATATGCCGTTAGTTCCTACAGTCATTGAGACAAGCAGCAGGGGCGAGAGAGCTTATGATATTTATTCACGCCTTCTGAAGGAGAGAATAGTTTTCCTCGGAGATGAGGTTAATGATGTAACTGCAAGTCTTGTGGTTGCACAGCTGCTTTTCCTTGAGTCAGAGGATTCAAGCAAGGATATCAATTTCTACATAAACAGCCCGGGCGGTTCAGTTACTGCAGGTATGGCTATTTATGATACCATGAATTACGTAAAGTGTGATGTATCTACAATCTGTGTTGGTATGGCTGCATCTATGGGGGCTTTCCTCCTTGCAGGTGGTGCAAAGGGTAAGAGATTTGCGCTTCCTAATGCTGAGATCATGATACATCAGCCACTCGGCGGAGCGCAGGGTCAGGCAACTGATATCAAGATTTCCGCTGATCATATCATCAGAACACGTACAAAGTTAAATACACTTCTCAGCGAGGCTACAGGCAGACCTCTTGAAGAGATCGAAAGAGATACAGAGAGAGATAACTGGAAGACTGCTGAAGAGGCTCTTGAGTACGGACTTATTGATAAGATCGTTACCAACAGAAAGTAAGAGGTATGGGGTATGGCAACTCGTACAGAAGAAAAAGGAAAACTTCGCTGTTCCTTCTGCAATAAATCGCAGGATCAGGTCAGAAGGCTTATAGCCGGACCAAATGTATTTATCTGTGACGAATGTGTCGGCATATGTCAGGATATCATTAGTGAGGAATTTCAGGATACTCTCGGCGATGATGTAAATCTCATGAAGCCGAAGGAAATCAAGAATTTCCTTGATGAATACGTTATCGGTCAGGAGGCTGCAAAAAAGGTTCTTTCCGTAGCAGTATACAATCACTACAAGAGAGTTCTCTCGGACAGAAGCCTTGATATTGAGCTTCAGAAGAGTAATATAATCATGGCAGGACCTACAGGTTCGGGTAAAACCTACCTGGCTCAGACTCTTGCCAAGCTTCTTAATGTGCCTTTCGCCATAGCAGATGCAACAACACTTACAGAGGCCGGATATGTAGGCGAGGATGTTGAAAATATCCTCCTCAAGCTTATCCAGGCAGCTGATTATGATGTAGAGAGAGCTGAAAAGGGTATCGTATATATTGATGAGATAGATAAGATCACCAAGAAGTCTGAGAACGTTTCTATTACCAGAGACGTATCAGGTGAAGGTGTTCAGCAGGCTCTCCTCAAGATAATAGAGGGTACGGTTGCTTCGGTTCCTCCTCAGGGCGGACGTAAGCATCCACATCAGGAGTTTATCCAGATTGATACAACAAATATCCTCTTTATCTGCGGTGGTGCATTTGATGGCCTTGACAAGATAATTGAGAACCGTATCGGCAAAAAGTCAATCGGCTTCAATGCTGATATCGATAATAATATGCTTAACGATGAGAATGAGCTCTTAAAGCAGGTAGAGCCTCAGGATCTTGTAAAATATGGTATTATTCCAGAGTTTGTGGGACGTGTACCTGTTATCGTAACACTTGATCAGCTTGATGAGGAAGCTCTTGCAAGAATCCTTACAGAGCCTAAGTCAGCTATTGTTAAACAGTATCAGAGACTTTTTGAACTTGATGATGTTTCTCTTGAATTTACACCTGATGCACTTTCTGAAATAGCACGTCTTGCTATGGAGAGAAAGACCGGTGCAAGAGGACTCAGAGCTATCATTGAGAAAACTATGACGGATATCATGTATGAGATACCATCAGATGAAGCAGCCGAGAGATGTATTATTACAGCTGATGTTGTTAAAGGTGATGAACAGCCTGAGGTTATCCATAATGAGACATCCAAGGGAA
Organism: uncultured Lachnospiraceae bacterium; assembly: GCA_946544235.1. GTDB lineage: Bacteria > Bacillota > Clostridia > Lachnospirales > Lachnospiraceae > Eubacterium_Q. Next base: position 14,800 of record CAMNMC010000043.1, read on the forward strand.
GAAAAGGCGGCAGCAATGTCAGAAAAGCTGTCTCCGCTGATAATGGAATAGCGTAATGATAATTAAAACATCAGAACTAGAAACAGTCTGCGGTATAACCAGTATACTGCCTGAGAATGAGTTTCCGGAGATTGCCTTTGCAGGTAAATCAAATGTCGGAAAGTCATCTCTCATCAATTCACTTCTTAACAGAAAGAATCTGGCAAGAACATCATCTCAGCCGGGCAAAACACAGACGATAAACTTTTATAAAGTGAATAGAGAATTCTATTTTGTTGATCTTCCGGGATACGGCTACGCAGCCGTATCTCAGGAGATTAAAGCAAAGTGGGGTAAGATGATAGAGATATATCTTAAGAAATCAAAACAGCTTAGGGTTATCTTTCTTCTTATCGATATCAGACATGATCCTTCGGCAAATGATAAGCAGATGTTTGATTGGATAGTATCAAACGGTTTTACACCTGTGATCATCGCAACCAAGCTTGATAAGATCAAGAGAAGCGAGCAGGTGAGAAAGCTGAAGGCGGTTAAGACCGGTCTCGGTGCAGAAAAATGCACGGTAATTCCTTTCTCTGCAGTTACCAAGCAGGGAAGAGAAGAGATACTGAATCTGATCGAGTCAGTTATCGCTGAGGATACTGAGTCAGCAGATGATGATTCATCCGTGCAGGGTGATCAGGCTGATAATGAGTGATCTGATCATGATCGGTATAAGACTCGGACAATAATGAGAGATTATGATCTGAGTATTATTCTTACGAATAATATGTTGTTATAATTATGTGAATCATAAAAAGAACCGGCTGGATGAACCGGCCGGTTTGTAAATAGAATCATAGGTTTTATTTCTCGTCAGTAAAGAGTTCGTTTATGAGGTAAGAGTAAACATCGGCGCTTTTTTCACGCCAGCTGTCACAGATTGAAACTGCGAGGCTCTTGGTAGGAACGTTGAGCTTAAGATCCAGAACTATATCCTTACGCTCCTTGATGATACATTCGACAGTGTATTCCTGATTGTCATTAAAGAAATAATCGGAATAGATCTGCGATTCGTTTTTGAGGTTGATCTTCTGCTCATCAAAGTAGTCGAGGATGTCCTGCTTTATAGCATTCGGAAGCCTGTTTTCAAAGTAAGAGAGTGCTTCCTCACCTGTATTTGTGATCTTGTAATGGGTTGTATCCTTGATCACATTTCTTGAAATGAATCCTGCATCGATAAGTTCGCTTAAGGATTCGTGAATATTAAAGGGATTAGTAGTGTATCCCTTGTCTAAGATGAAATCATTCAGCTGGGAATTGGTGAGCATATACTCATCAATCCTGTCCAGCATATATAATATAATAAGTTTGTATAAAAACAGACCTTCCATATTTAAACTCCTTGATATTATTTTAATAAAACAGACAACAATATGGCTTGCGATACTGATGTCATAACTAAGTGTGAATCTGATTACGTCACGCAGCTTTGCGGACGTATTAATAGAATACGACAAATTGGGTTGAAATGCAATATTCCATGTTCCGGATAAATGTCTGAACTGTGATGCTCCTGTTACAATTTATGCAGGAGGGTTTTGCATGAATGACATATACTCTATTGAAATAATAAATCGTTGATTTGACAGGAAGAAAACAAAATATCAGATTGTTGATTGATAATAAAGAAAAGTAAAACTGAAAGTAATAGCAGTGTGAAATATAACTAAGAAAACAAACAATAAACAGAATTTGAGCGATAAGAGAAAGGAAGAGTATGAGTTACAGCAAGATGAAGATTGACGAGCTGAGAAAGCTTGCCGGTGAAAAAGGATTAAGAGATATTGATACTCTGAAGAAGAGTGAACTGATTGAGCTTCTTGCCAATGTAGATCTCATGATGAGCAGGGCTGCTGAGAAGAAGGATGAGCCTGCCAAGCCTGAGAATAAGCCTGAGAAAAAGGACGAGCCTGCCGGGGCTGCAAAGAAAGCTGAGAAGAAGGATGATTCTGATGTGGCAGCAGTGAAAGCAAAGAGGAAAACCGGTACTTCTGAGACTTCAGAGAGAAAAAAGAAGAAGAGCAATCCTGCAGAGACCGTCGATAATGCTGAGGAGAAAGCAAAAGAAAAAACTGCAGACGATAACACAGAAGATAAGCCGGCTGATACTGAGAAAAATGAATCTAATAACAGAAGAGCCGATGGACAGGGCAGACGTAAAACACCGGCAGTTAAGGGTAAAACAGTAAGAGAAGGTGCGAAAAGGGCTGTTAAGAAACCGGCAGATGATGCAGAAGCAGCTGCGGATGCAAAGACGGACGACAGAAGTCAGGAGAGAACTGAAAGATCAGATAGAGTAGAAAAGCCTGAAAGACCGGAAAAAACAGAAGAGGTTCAGGAGAAAAAGCCTGAGGCAGCACAGGCTTCGCAATATGACGGGCAGGATTATAATCCGGCTCTTGCGAGCGGTGAGATGGCTTTCGGCATACTTGAAGTGCTTTCTGAAGGATATGGTTTTATCAGAAGTGACAATTATATGCCGGGTGACAAGGATATTTATATTTCACCGGCTCAGATCAGAAGATTCGGGCTCAGAACAGGCGATATTATAAGAGGACCAATCAGAGCCAGAATGAATCAGAATGAGAAATTCAGAGCGCTTCTCTACATAGAGTCTGTTAATTCTATGTCACCTTCCGAAATCAGCAGAAGACCTCATTTTGAAGATATGACACCGATCTTCCCGAATGAGAGGATAAGGCTGGATTATAATAATGCGCCTGTATCAATAAGAATAGTTGATCTGTTCTCGCCTATCGGCAAAGGTCAGAGAGGTATGATAGTTTCTCCTCCTAAGGCCGGCAAGACAACTCTTCTTAAGCAGATTGCAAAGAGAATAAGTGTTGCATATCCTGAGATGAACCTTCTGGTACTCCTGATCGATGAGAGACCGGAAGAAGTAACTGACATCAAGGAGTCTATCGAAGGGCCAAATGCAGAGGTTATTTATTCAACCTTTGACGAGCTTCCGGAGCATCATAAGAGAGTTTCAGAGATGGTCATAGAGAGAGCCAAGAGACTTGTTGAAAGTAAGAAGGATGTTGTGATCCTTATTGACAGTATTACCAGGCTTTCAAGAGCTTACAACCTTACGGTATCACCTAGCGGTCGTACGCTTTCGGGTGGTCTTGATCCTGCGGCACTTCATATGCCTAAGAAGTTCTTTGGTGCAGCAAGAAATATGAGAGAGGGCGGAAGCCTGACAATCCTTGCTACCGCGCTTATAGATACAGGCAGCCGCATGGATGATGTTGTATTTGAGGAGTTTAAGGGTACCGGTAACATGGAACTGGTTCTGGACAGAAATCTTTCTGAGAAGAGAGTTTTCCCGGCTATCGATATCGCCAAGTCAGGCACCAGAAAAGACGACCTGCTCCTCACGGATGAGGAGCAGGAGGTACTTGATGCTATCCACAGGCAGCTTCGCGGACTTAAGTCCGAAGAGGTTACCGAGGATATTATTAAGATATTTGCTAAGACAAGAAACAACAGAGAGTTTCTTGACTATTGCAGAAAACTGTTTGTAAGAAAACAGGTTTGATTTTAATACTTGCCATATTATTTGACAATTCAACAAAAGAACAGCAAAAAAAACTTGAAAAGCCATTGAACTTATGTTATAGTCCTAATGTTGCTGGTATGGGATCGAGGTACAGCATAGTTTTGTCTTAGGACGCTGCTAAGGCGGTATAGTGTCTCATATACGTTAATAATAAAGGAGAATTGAAATGAGAGAGGGAATACATCCGGAATATTACCAGGCTAAGGTTGTATGCAACTGCGGTAACGAGTTCGTTACAGGTTCTACAAAGAAGGAAATCCACGTAGAAATCTGCTCAAAGTGCCATTCATTCTACACAGGTACTCAGAAGAACATCGCAGCTCGTGGACGTATCGATAAGTTCAACAAGAAATACGGCGTTCAGTAGTATATATTGTTATGTGAAAAAGTGTGGCAATCCGGCTTGTTTGTGCTTGGATTGCCACACTTTCTATATGATGAATTTGATACGGAATGAGATATATGAGATAAAATATATGATCTGAAACAGGACATTTCGTATTATTTAGTATAAGGAAATAAGCATGAAAGAAGTTCATATCGGTGGTCAGGCGGTTCTTGAAGGCATAATGATGAAGGGACCTGAAAGCTATGCACTTTCGGTCAGAAAGCCGGACCATGAGATAGAGGTTACAGTAACTAAATATAAATCTTTCGGAAGTAAGAGTCCACTGCTCAGAATACCGATCATCAGGGGAGTGGTTAACTTCATTGAATCACTCTATATCGGAGTTGGTACACTTATGAAGTCAGCCGAATATGATGATTCTGATGAAAAATACGAGCAGGAATGGCTTGAGGGTAAGCAGAAGAAGATCGATGACTTCCGTGCTGCCGGAAATGAAGAGAAGGCTGTCAAGCTTGAAAAAAAGGTTGAGAAACATAAGGAAAGCGTCGAGAAGGCTAAAGAGAGGGAGAAAGAGAAGGAAGGAAGCGGAGGCTATCTTGTTTTCACTCTTATAATATCGCTTGCCTTTGCGATAGCTGTATTTATGCTGCTTCCGACCTTTGTGGCAGGGCTGCTCTATAAAGTAACAGACAGTTCGCTTCTGGTAAATCTCGCTGAGGGCATCCTCAGAATGATGATATTTATCGGATATGTCTGGCTGATATCCATGATGGAGGAAATACACAGAACCTTCATGTATCACGGCGCTGAGCATAAGACAATCAACTGTATGGAAGCAGGCGTAGAGCTTACACCGGAAAATGTCATGAAGCATACACGCTTCCACAGACGCTGCGGAACAAGCTTTCTGTTTATAGTAATGTTTATAAGTATTGTCGTTTTTATGTTTATTAGAACCAAAATACTCTGGCTTAGACTTGTATCAAGACTTCTTCTGATCCCTGTGATAGCAGGACTATCCTATGAGATCATCAGATACGCAGGAAGCCATGAGAACTGGTTCGCGAGAGCTCTCAGTCAGCCGGGCTTCTGGGTTCAGAGACTGACCACCAGAGAGCCTGACGCAGAGATGTGCGAGGTTGCTATAAAGTCTGTTGAGGCAGTTATCGACTGGAAAGAATATATTAATTGTGTGAACAATCATTCGTTCGAGAAGTGATTTATGATGTGACCATTAATCGTATGCTGTTTGGGATATATAACAATTATTTTGATTGATATATGTAAAAATCAGCATGTTCATGATAGAACGGTTCTGTTCGTTAATATTGTTTCCTGAGAGGCAGGTTCAGTTAGAATGAAATTGGTTGAATTGTTGAAAATCGGAACTGTTGCGCTTACAGAGGCAGAAATCGATAATGCTGCATACGACAGCAGGGCGTTGCTAAAATATATTTTTGATCTTGATGAAACCGGACTTATCTTAAATGGGAACAGTGAAGCTGACTTGGAAAAGGCGGAAGAGTATCTTTCACTTATAAGGAAGCGTACGGAGCATTATCCGCTTCAGTATATCATGCACAGCACCGGATTTATGGATTACCTTTTCTATGTTGATGAGAATGTTCTGATACCACGGTCAGATACTGAAATACTTGTCGAAGAGGTATTGAAATATCTGAACAAAGAGCATAAGGACAGACCGGTACGATTACTGGATATGTGTACCGGCTCGGGATGTATCGGAATAAGTTGTTTTCTGGAGAGAAAAGAGAAAGGTGTTACGGATGATGTGACACTGGCTGATATTTCCGAGGGGGCGCTGAGCGTTGCCGGAAGGAATGCCCGGGAGCTTGGAGCAGATGTGAAGCTGGTACGATCTGATATATATGATACATTAAATAATTACTTGATTATAGACAATGTTGAGTCACCGCTTGATAATAACGATGGAAAACGGCAATTGAATGATGCCAACGCTAAGGGTGATTCGGCTGATATGTTTGATGTAATCGTCAGTAACCCTCCGTATATCAGGAGTGACGTTATACCGACTCTTATGGAGGAGGTTAAGGATTATGAGCCTGTTATTGCACTGGATGGTGACCGGGACGGACTTAAGTTTTACAGAAGAATTATAGGTGAGGCGCCGAAACACCTGAGGAGTGGCGGTGCGATATATTTGGAGATAGGATTTGATCAATATGAAGACACGAGGAAGCTTCTTGTAGATGCCGGATTTAATGATATAAAAATGTTTAAAGATCTTGCCGGACTTGACAGAGTCGTATGCGGTATATTAAAGTAGGCAGGCTGGAACGGAGTTAAACCGGTATAAGATCAAAGCACTGTTTGCAGTGCATTAAAACTGTATTTACAAGAATATGATTAAAATAGGAGAATAAATATGTTTGATAAATTAGACGACCTCGTTGAGAAGTTAAATGAGATATTAAAGGAGCTTTCGGATCCTGCGGTTGTAAATGACCAGGAGCGTTACAGAAAGCTTATGAAGGATCAGAGTGATATCACACCGATCGTAGAAAAATATAATGAGTATAAACAGGCTAAGCAGGATGTTGCTGACAGCCTTGAGATTATCGATATGGAATCTGATGAAGAGATGAAGGAGATGGCCCGTGAGGAGCTTGCAGAGGCTAAGAAGCACGTTGAGGTCTGCGAGCAGGAGCTTAAGATACTCCTTCTTCCTAAGGATCCTAATGATGACAAGAACGTTGTTGTAGAAATCCGTGCAGGTGCAGGCGGAGATGAGGCGGCTCTCTTTGCAGGTGAGCTCTTCAGAATGTATCAGCATTATGCAGAAAGCAATAGATGGAAGATTGAAGTTCTTGACAGCAATGAGAACGGTATCGGAGGCTTTAAGGAAATAATCTTCAACATTATCGGTAAGGGTGCTTATTCCAAGCTGAAATACGAGAGTGGCGTTCACCGTGTACAGAGAGTTCCTGAGACAGAGTCAGGCGGACGTATTCATACCTCTACAGCAACAGTAGCAATCATGCCAGAGGCAGAAGAGGTTGACGTTGTTATTGATGAGAAGGATATCCGTATCGATGTTATGCGTGCTTCCGGAAACGGTGGACAGTGCGTAAATACGACCGATTCAGCCGTAAGACTTACACATATTCCTACCGGAATCGTTATCTACAGCCAGACAGAGAAGTCACAGATTCAGAATAGAGCCAAGGCTTTTGCACTTCTTCGTACAAAGCTCTATGATATCGAGCAGCAGAAGGCTCATGATGCTGAGGCAGAGGCAAGAAGAAGCCAGATTGGAACTGGTGATCGTTCTGAGAAGATCAGAACCTACAACTTCCCTCAGGGACGTGTAACAGATCACAGGATCAAGCTTACACTTTACAGACTTCTTGAGATCATGAACGGAGACATTCAGGAGATCATTGATGCCCTTACAGCAGCTGACCAGGCAGCTAAGCTTGCTAACGTTGAGGGAGAATAATTCTCCTGTTTGAAGTGATCAGTTAAATAATTGAATAGATATATTATAAATCGGCGGAATACCATTATGGGGATCCGCCGGTTTTTAGTTTGGACAGTCTGTTATGTGACAGTCAATAATGTCAACCACAAAACAAATTAAGGTTGACAATTCAGACGACGTGGTGTAGATTATGTAAGGTCGGTGAATAAAAAGATATAGATGTTTTAAAGTGATAACAGCATATTTGTAAATCATCGATAATTAAACAGCAGAAAGAGGCAGACATAATGAACAGCACAGCGTTAACAGTATTACTTATCATCTATCTTTCGGGTCTTATCGTGATAGGTGTAAATGACATCAGGAAGGCAAAGGATTTTGAAGGCTTTGCGGTAGCCGGAAAAAAGCAGACATCATTTGTTGTCATTTTTTCTTTACTGGCAACAATAATCGGGGCATCAACAACCATGGGAATCACTACAACCGTATATAATATCGGTTTCCCGGGAATATGGTGGCTTCTCTTTGGAGCGATAGGACTGTTTCTTCAGTCACTGCTTATTTCGGATAAATTCAGAAGTCTGAATGCGGATACATTACCACATGCAGCAAGGATAATGCTCGGAAGACCGGCAGAAATGATAATAGCACTTATTATCGTAATATCATGGATAGGAGTCATTGCAGGACAGTTGGTAGCCATGAATGGAGTAATATCATTCATAACCGGGAAGAGCAGCAAGACTGTATTTATCATAGTTGCAGTTGCGGTTATACTTTATACGACTATTGGCGGGCAGATGTCGGTTGTTAAGACGGATGTAATACAGTTCTTCATTATAGTTTTTGGAATGATCGCCTGTTTTGTATATCTGTACTTCTTCGCTGATGGCGATACAGCCGCTGTAGGGAAGAGTGTAGAGCTTCTGAATGATAATTATAAACCAATAAATCTTCTGACACAGTTCTTTATAATCGGAGGAGTATATTTCCTCGGACCTGATATAATGTCCAGAAATCTGATCTCGAAGGACAGCAGGACAGCAAAAAGATCAGCCTTTGCCGGAGGGGCAGCGCTGATCTGTTATGCAGTGATTATAGTATTTATCGGTCTGTGGGTTAAGTGTAACATAACTCCGGATGAACTTGGTGATATGAATGCACTTATGTATCTTATCAAGCATAAGATTCCGACTCCTGTTGGAGTTGTTCTGTCACTCGGACTTGTATCAGCCATCCTTTCATCAACTGATACCTGTGTGATAAATGCATCAACAATCTTCGTAAAGGATATCCTGAGAAAGGACAGGGTGATATTTATAAGAGCAGCGATAGTCGTTATCGGAACGCTGGCGCTTATCTTCGCACTTGCAGGAAACGGTGATATCATAACCTTCCTCAGCAACGCTTACTCAGTATATACGCCGGGAGTTATCTTCCCGCTGCTTATTGCAATACTTGCATATAAGAAGAGAAGAGTAAGAGTACCGATGTGGGTTGCTGCGGTTATCTGCGGCGGAGCTTTCGGTTTCGTAGGAGCATATTTCCCGGAATTCGTAGCTGACCTCCATCTTCCGAAATTTATAAATGACAATATGTCACTCGTCGGAATGATGCTGTCACTGGTGCTTTCGTTATTATCATTAGCAAAGCAAGATTCAATCGCCTCAAGTAACAATAAGTAATATTATCTATCATTCTAACAAATATAAAATCCACGTATACATACACCTCTCTGGTTACAGACAAATGCAACCACTGATGTGTATGGATACGTGGATTTTTATAATTATTGGTTTGTTATGTGTTTATCCTCGAAAAACGAAATGATTACTCATCTATCGTATCGTTGGGATCATCTTCAGATACATCGCCGGAAGAATCTTCTGCAGAATCATCAGCCGCATCTCCGGAAATATCTTCTGTAGAACCATCAGACGGATCGGTGTATGTGATATATGCCTCAGCAGCATCAGCCAGGCGTTTCTCCCAGGAGGTCTGCTCAGGCCAGCCGGTCGTATCGAAGCTCTGTCTCATGAGACGGAAGATAAAGCTGCATTTTTCCTGCATATGAACACCGGCGTAGTAGATAGGAGCCGGATCGTCCTGCATAAGATTTCCGAAGAGTTCTGCGAAATCCTCGGTCATGTATGTCTTTGAATACTGATTTACAAAATATACATCGCTGAAATCGGATGCACAATAAAGATTCTGATATGTATAGGTAACATCAGGGATTTCATCCTCGTTGTAGGTGTAACCATATTCAAAACCCTCAGGATTAATCTTGAACCAATCATCAGTTGCGTCTGTAAGGAATCCGTCTCCCGACATCTTATTAAATAT
>CAMNMC010000044.1 GCA_946544235.1 uncultured Lachnospiraceae bacterium
AGTCTGTCCGCAGGACAGATGCGTTCTGCAAAGCAGAACCAAGACTTGCTACGCAAGTCTTGCATATCACGCAGTGATATGGCACAGGACTCGGCGTGTGAAACACGCCCACGGATGTGAAACATCCGTGCATGATTCTGCATAGCAGAATCATGGAGCATAAGTCATGGAACATGATGTTGGTGCATAAAAAAGAGCTGCCGCATCAGCGACAGCTCCATAATTTTATGTTTAATTTAGAAAGATCTACTCAGCTTCCTCGGTCTCAGCCTCAGCATACTTCTTAAGTATGATATCCTGAACCTTATTTCTTGTATCCGAGTTGATCGGATGAGCTATATCTCTATACTCACCGTCGGTAGACTTACGGCTAGGCATTGCTATGAAAAGCCCCTTCTCGCCGTCAATAACCTTGATATCATGAATAACAAATTCATTATCAATGGTAATTGAAACAACCGCCTTCATCTTACCTTCTTTATCAATCTTTCTTACTCTTACATCTGTAATCTCCATTTCAACCCCTCCTGTAGATGTACATTATACAGTATATCTGAAGCTCTTCTCGATGATGATCTTAGGAACACCAGGCTCGCCTGTGTGAACTGTATTTGCCCTTATTGTATCTCTGCTTTCAACAATGCAGTTCTCAATATAGCAGTTATCACCGATGTGAACATCGTTAAGTATGATTGAATTCTTGATCACAGTATTGTTACCTACATAAACCTTCTTGAAGAGAAGTGAATTCTCAACTGTACCGTTTATGATACATCCGCTTGACGCAAGGCTGTTTGAAACGACCGCATCTCCGTTATATTTTGCAGGAGGAAGGTCTTCAACCTTTGTGTATACATCAGGCTGTGTTCTGAAGAAATAGTCTCTGACATCCTTCTTCAGGAAATCCATATTGGTTCTGTAATATGAATCAACCGATCCGATATTTCTCCAATAGGTCTCAAGCTTGTATGCATAAATTTTCTTGACATTTTTATATCTTACGATAATGTCCTTAACGAAGTCCGTTCTGCCTTCCTGTGCGCAAGCTTCAAGAAGTTCAATAAGCTGACGTCTTCTGATAACATAAACGCCGATTGAAGCGGTATTGGTCTCTGCAACGAGAGGTTTCTCCTCGAAATCGATAACCTTGCCGTCCTCATCACATTTGATAACACCGAATCTGCTTATATCATCATCCTCAGGTTTGATATCCTTGGTAACAAGAGTGATATCAGCACCCTTTGAAATATGCTCTTCGAGCACCTTGTTATAGTCGAGCTTATATACTCCGTCACCTGAAGCGATGACTACGTATGGTTCATGTGCATCCTTAAGGAAATTGATATTCTGATACAGAGCATCAGCTGTTCCTTTATACCAATAGCTGTTTGTAGCTGTTATGGTAGGGGTGATGACATAAAGTCCACCCTGCTTTCTACCGAAATCCCACCATTTAGAAGAATTAAGATGCTCGTTAAGAGATCTTGAATTGTACTGCGTAAATACAGCAACCTTCTGAATACGCGAATTCGACATATTTGAAAGCGAGAAATCAATCGCTCTGTAGCTTCCTGCTATAGGCATGGCTGCAATTGCTCTCTTAGCTGAGAGATCACCCATTCTGCTGCTGTTTCCACCTGCTAAAATAATACCAATGGCTCTCATTATCACTCACCTGCCTTTATTATACTTGAACCGCTTCTAAGAATTCCATCCGGATACTCTTCAGGAACAGTAACTCCTGAAATAGCAGTATTCTTGCCAACCTTAACGTTGTCAGGAATAACAGAATTCTCGCCGATAGTTACAAGACCAAATGAGTAGATATGCGGAGCAAAATCATTTGGAAGCTCTTCGCCCACACCAAGTGTAGCATTTGCACCGATCTTAACGCCCTCGGCAAGGATAGCCTTGTCGATAACTGCATTGTCACCGATGACTGCGCCGTTCATGATGATGGAATTACGAATAACAGCACCGGAACCGATGGTAACACCTGAACCGATAACAGAATTCTCTACAATACCATGGATCTCTGTTCCTTCACCGACTATACTCTTAACAACCTTGCTTCCTTCAGCAATATACTGAGGCGGAAGTGTATCGCTCTTGGTATAGATTCTCCAGAACTCCTCATAAAGATTGAATTCAGGAACGATATCAACAAGCTCCATATTTGCTTCCCAGTATGATCCGAGAGTTCCTACATCCTTCCAGTAGCCCTTATAATCGTAGGCACAGATCTTCTTGCCCTGCTCGTGACAATGAGGAATAACATGCTTACCGAAATCGCATGAAGGAACGTCCTTCATCTCGATCAGAGCATCACGAAGAACAGGCCAGCTGAAGATATAAATACCCATAGAAGCCTTATTGCTTCTTGGATGCTCCGGCTTCTCCTCAAACTCCTGAATAACGCCGTTCTCATCAGTGATAACAACACCGAATCTGCTTGCTTCCTCAATTGGAACCTGATATGTAGCAAGAGTTACATCAGCCTTTGAAGACTTGTGATAATCAAGCATTACCTCATAGTCCATCTTGTAAATATGGTCACCTGAAAGTATGAGAACATAATCAGGATTATAATACTCCATAAATTCAAGATTCTGATAAATAGCATTTGCTGTTCCGGTATACCACTGGCTGTTTGTGCTCTTCTCATATGGAGGAAGCACAGTAACGCCGCCAAGGTTTCTATCAAGATCCCATGGCATACCGATACCAATATGCTGGTTAAGTCTGAGCGGTCTGTACTGTGTAAGTACACCAACCGTGTCTACTCCAGAGTTAATACAGTTACTGAGCGGAAAATCGATGATCTTGTATTTGCCGCCGAAAGCAACTGCCGGTTTAGCAAGCTTCGATGTAAGCACGCCAAGTCTGGAACCCTGACCACCTGCAAGAAGCATGGCTATCATTTCCTTCTTAATCATAATGTCACCCCTTTAAAGCTAGAATATAATGTAATTATAACATCATAGGCTATAAAATAAAACTACTTTTTTATTCACTTTTACGAAAATAGTATTAATTTTTATTAAGCAATTGTGCGATTTTGAATAAATATCACTGTTGCCGGGTTAAAAAATGCACTAAAATCAATTAATTTTTATGAATATTGCACAAAAAATATATAATTATTTTTTACTGATTTCAATTTTATCCTATTTCTTTATGTTATTCTTAACGGGTTTTACAGCAGTCTTGTCACCTTTCCCGGTATTATTTGCTGCACCGCCGGACGGAAGTTTATTTCCTGCCGCTGCTTTATTCTGACCGTTTTGTACAGCCGCCTTACCTCCTGCTGCAGACTTCTTTGCTGCTTCCAGCTTACGTTTTTCAGCTTCTGCCCTTCTCTTTTGCTCTCTCTGCTGCTCTCTTATCTTTTCTTCCTCTATATGCTGCTGCTCTAATATAACCTCATTGTACACAGCACCGAGTGTACCGTTTTCTATAACATCCTGCATCTGAGCTGTATCAAACTTGTCCACAGCCTTCCTGAATAACTTATCTTTGCATAGCTTGTTATAGTTCGTCAGCATCCTACTGTACGTTACCTCCTGCCCACTGTCCTTAAGGAGCTTATATGACATAAGGGCTGCTGAGGCCTTCAGTTTATTGGTTTTATCCTTCTGAACGATAGCTCTTTTTGCTCCGACGAGCATTTCACGAAGCTTCGCATCCCTCGGCTTCTCAGGATGAGGATTAAAGTCATCCTTCTTCAGTCTGTCAAAAAGTGCTTCTGCCGCAGAAACCCTCAGATACTCTGCTTCAGATCT
>CAMNMC010000045.1 GCA_946544235.1 uncultured Lachnospiraceae bacterium
ATTAATTGTTTTATTTATGGTAACCGGCATGATCTATTGTTTTGCGCCGGCAACTCGAGGAGTTCATGCTGATACGGAGAATGATTCCAAAGGTAGTACAAAAGCAGATCAGAAGGTTTCAAAGGACTGGTATAAGGATTATGATTATCAGATAAAAGACGGTAAGGTCGAACTGATTCATTATAAGGGGAAAGAAACATCAATTTATATTCCAAAGACTGTCGTGATTAATAAAAAGAAGTATGATGTAACATTTGCGGATAGTGAAACAAGAGAAAATGTGAGTGTTTGGGCAGAATGGGATATGATGTCATATGGTTGTGGGGTTATAACTGATATCGAATTTGAAGATGGTTTTATCATGCCGCGTGATTGCGGTCATTTGTTTTATAATTGTCGTTATTTGGAAAGTATCAAGTATGATCGGATAGATACAAGCAAAGTGACAGATATGGGAAGTATGTTTTGTTGTTGTAGTAATCTAAAAAGTCTGGATGTCAGTGGATTCGATACAAGCAAAGTGACAGATATGAGAAATATGTTTTGGTGTTGTAGTAATCTAAAGAATCTGGATGTCAGTGGATTTGATACAAGCAAAGTGACAGATATGAGAGGTATGTTTTTAGATTGTAGTAATCTAAAAAGTCTGGATGTCAGTGGATTTGATACATGTAACGTAACTGATATGTCAATTATGTTTTCAGGTTGTGTTAAGCTTGAAAAACTAGATGTCAGTAGATTCAATACAAGTAATGTAACTGATATGCAAAACATGTTTATAAAGTGTGAAAACCTGAGAACCCTGGATGTCAGTGGATTTGATACAAGTAACGTTATTAATATGTCAGGTATGTTTTCATATTGTATTAACCTAAAAACCCTGGATGTTAGTGGATTTGATACAAGTAACGTGACAAATATGTCATATATGTTTGGAATTGATCATACGGGTATGGGTGAAGCATGTAATAACCTAAGCAAACTGGATGTTAGTGGATTTGATACAAGTAATGTAACAGATATGTCAGGCATGTTTTCAGGGTGTATTAAGCTTGTAAACCTGGATGTCAGAGGATTTGATACAGGCAAAGTGACAAGTATGAGAGGTATGTTTTCAGAGTGTAGTAATCTGAAAAGTCTGGATGTCAGTGAATTTGATACAAGCGAAGTGACAGATATGGTTTGTATGTTTGCAAATTGTGAAAACCTGAGAAAATTGGATGTCAGTGGATTTGATACAAGCAAAGTGACAGATATGTATGCTATGTTTTGGCGGTGTAAAAAATTAAAAGAATTAGATGTCAGTAGATTCAATACAAGTAACGTAATAAATATGGATTCAATGTTTTATGATTGTGAAAATCTTGAAAGAATAGATGTTAGTGGATTTGACACAAGAAATGTAGGGAGTATTGGAGGGATGTTTAGTAACTGTAGTTCTCTAGATGTTCTTGATTTAAGCAATTTTGATATGAGCAGTATGTATTATTGTTATGGGTTTGTTGATAATGTAAAAAAGATCAATACACCAATTAATTGTAAGGCAGACATTCGGTTTGATTACAAATATGTTATATCTGAAGATGATGCTTATGATGATAAAAGGGAAATAATACCATACTATGATAATGAGGGCAGGATATATTATAGTTTTCCAAAGGATAACGGTACAAGCATTGAATTAAACAGTGCAAATTATAGGGGATGTGTTTTGCATAAATATGATAGCACAAATAACAAAAAATATATGGGACAATATGTTAGAAATAATGAGCATATTAAAGCTACCGGGTGTGTTTATAATATTATCGATGGAAAATGGTATAATATTGTAGATGGTGATGTTGTTGATTACCTCGTTTTAACTAAGAATGAGAGTGGATGGTGGTATACCAATAAGGATGGCAAAATTGATAGGAGCTTCACGGGTTTTGCAGCATATGGTAATGGAATATGGTACTGTCAGGATGGAAAGGTCATGTCAGATAAGACGGATGTGATTAAAAATCCTGTTGATGGCATATGGTATAATGTTGTTAAAGGAAAAGTTGTAGCGGGACCTACGGTAGCTAAGAATTCACTTGGATGGTGGTATATCAATAAGAATGGCGAGGTTGATTTTGAATATACCGGTTTTGCATCAAATTCCAGTGGGATGTGGTATTGTAAGGATGGAAAGGTACAGTTTGATGTAACAGATGTAATAATGAATCCTGCAGATGGCAAGTGGTACAACGTCGTAAAGGGCAAGGTTACCCCAGGGCCTACAGTTGCTAAGAATTCACTTGGCTGGTGGTACATCAATAAGAATGGTGAGGTTGATTTTAAATATAATGGTCTGGCTAAGAATTCACTTGGCTGGTGGTATCTCAGAAACGGCAAGGTTGATTTTTCGTATACCGGTATCGCGAAGAATGAGAATGGCTGGTGGCGTATAGAGAAAGGAAAGGTCAACTTCTCCTACAATGGCGTTGCCAAGAATGAATACGGCTGGTGGGCATTACAAAACGGCAAGGTTAATTTCAAATTCACCGGTTTTGCTTCAAATTCTAATGGCTGGTGGTATTGCAAAGGCGGCAAGGTTGATTTCGGTAAAACTGATGTAATCAGCGGATCGGTAAACGGCCAGAGCGGCTGGTGGTATGTTAAGGGAGGTAAGGTTCAGCTTGTCAATTCTGTTGAGAAGAACAGCAACGGATGGTGGTGCATACAGAATGGTAAGGTTAACTTTAGTTTTACAGGTATAGCTGCTAATTCTCTCGGCTCCTGGTACTGCAAGGGCGGTAAGGTTCAGTTTGGCTATACAGGAACTATCAGCTACAGCGGAAAAACCTATACCATCAAAGGCGGTAAGGTTGTGAAGTAAGTAAACTGAATAATAAGCGTTATATTGGGGTGCAGCCACAGCTGTGCCCCTTTATTAGTATTGATAATAATAGTGCTTGTGTGATAAAATCATATTGGATTGTTATGAGTTCATGTGAGAATGGATAAATAACAAAATTGATCCGTGATCAAAAAAGGACAAGAAAATTATGAGTAAATATTGTTGTGGAATTGAACATAATGATAACGAAATATACTGCAGAAACTGCGGGAAGGTGCTTCCTGACGTGGAGGACAGCGCATTTGTTCCGGAAGAAGATATCAGTTCCAGCCCGACGGTCGTAATCGATGTTGACAAAGTTAATCGCCTGGCAAACGGATATGAGCAGAGCAAATATTCTGATACAGCTTCGGAATATGATTATTCCGGAGGAGCGGCGGAATATAATGGGTATGCCGGTGCTGAGCAGGACGGAAATATGCAAAACGATACTGCCTTTGGACAGTATAAGAGTGCGACCGGAACCCTGAGACAGACCAACGCGGCTGGATCGACAGGGCAGCTGAACGCAGCAGGTGCAACAGGACGACTGAACACACCCGGTGCTACAGGACGACTGAACACTGAGGGTACAGCCCATGCAACAAACACCGAAACATCCGGCAAGAAGCATATCGGCCTTCTCATAACGAGCATCGTGATCCTTTCGATAGCCGTGCTGGGCTTTATTTCGATGATTTTTTTGACTTATCAGTATACTATCAGCAGTGATGGTAATAAATACAAGGGTGCCGCAGGCAAAGGCTTTGTTGATGAGGTGGCGGAACCGGTAGTTACAACTGCGGAAGATATGGGAGGGGATGAATGATGAGTAAGAAAAAATGTCTCATGATCATCATAGTATCGCTTGTCCTTATTGCTGCTGAGACGCTCAGCTATTTTCTGTTTGTCAAACCGGGAATGTCAATGGATGACTTTTATAAAGCTGCTGACTCGGGAAATCCCGATAAGCTTATAGAAGCCTATGATAAGCTTTCCGAAGATGATAAGGAAGAGGCGATAGCCATGCTCAAGGATATGGCTGTGAGCATCACCAATAAATATCTGGACACCGGCAGCTCAGGCGCGATCTCCTATGATGAATTTGTCGAAAAGCTCTGGCTGGTCGTTAATCTGGCCGGAAAGCTTGAAAATGAGTCGGACAAAGCAGCGGATGGGCTCGTTGAACTTCTGAACAGATGCTTTTTCCATGCAAACTGCATCTATGTGCCCGAGCAATTTGAAGAGGCCGTTATGGCAAGAAAAGACGGAGATCTGAAAAAAGCTGAGGACACCGCTGGCGCTTATGGTAAGGCGAGACGTCTTGAGTATGGTGATCACGGTACGGAGCAGAGCAGTATCCTTGCATATAAGGGCAGCTTTGCAAAATACAGAAACGGTATAGATGAAAGGCTCGGTCAGCTTATCGAGGACAAATATAAAGCTTTTACGGACGGAAAGCTTGACAAGGAATCCATGGATGCCTACATCAAGGTTGCCGAAATACTTTTCTATGATGAGGCAAAGGAAAGGCTGGCACAGATCGAAGAGAAGTATTCAGTAGTCGGAGACTATGACAAGTACCTTGCCGAGCAGGAAGAACTCCTTAATAAGGAGGAGTATATTGAGGTTATCCAAAATATTGACAAGATCATGACTGAAAAGAAGGATGACGCACTGTTTAAGAGCTGTGCCGAGAGCTTTAAAACTCTTCGTGACAGGGCTTATGAAGAGGGAAAACAGGCTTATCCTGAGCAGCTGTATAACTTTATAAAGGACGGAAATATCTTTGAAGTCGAAGGAAAAATAAAGGAGATCAAAGCTGTTTACGGAAATGATATTAATCTTGATCAGGTTGAGGATTTCCTTAGAAATGAGTGGAAGACCGCATATTATACTTATATGCAGCACTGGGAGGTAAGTCTTAATCTTGCTGTTGAAAACGGACAGTATATCGGCGAATACAATAACAGTGCTGATATTAATATGGATTCTGCCAAGCCGGACCTGATGGCTCTTGTTGATCTTGACGGCGGTGGAGTTCCGGAACTGATACTGCATAACAGCAGGAACGGTTACAGCTTTATTCTGACTTATACTGACGGAAGACTTGTATTTTCCGGATGTCTGAAGGTTCTTTCCTATGGTAATGACACGTCCTTCATCATTGCGGAGCCGTATTCGGGGTCTGCGGGTGCAGCGGCTGTTAAGCGTGAGCTTTGCCATTTCAATCAGAGTGACGGAGCAATATATGTTGACAGAGTTATCTTCAGAAACCGTGATTATTCCTATGTGAATATAGACGGCGTTGAATACGGCGCAGGAAACAGCGGTGGCGGTGATGCAATCGGCAACACTCCGACTGATAAGTTTGAGAATGCACTTAAGGAGATAGAAAATGTTTCAAATAACCGCGGTTCCGATCCGGATCCTTCCGGCAGTGTAACGGTTTCGAGGTATTTTGAATATATTTACAATTACGAAAGTAAAACTAACTGAAAGTAATGGATTTATAGATGGTTCGCAGCCGAAAATATACCGGATCGGAGAATTATGATAACGGTGGTTCGGGCGGATGACAGCCGGAATGAACGGAGGGATCATAGCATGAGTGAAAGACCGGAGAATGATAAAAACATCAAACATCTCTATGATAATGTTGATCTTCTGAAGGAGGACGGCAGGTTCTACATTCTGATGGGCGAGGAAAAACTCGAGATCAACAAGGAAGAATTACTGCTCATCCTGCATGACCACGAGCTGGTATTTAATGTCGTAATAAATGCCAGGCGGAAACATGATTTCAACACCTTTATGGATCGCTACAGCCCGATGGAGTACTAAAATCCTGAATCAGAGATTGTAGTACAAAATATGCAACAGCAAAACGCAGTAGCCGAAAATGCAAGGGCGGATATATTTTAAATGTAAGATATTTGTGTTATAGTATATGAAAACATTCGCACAGATACGGCGGAAGGGTCGTATAAAGCGGAGGAGTACATAAAAACCAATAATATTTATATATACAAGCGGAGGATTTTAAAATGGTTAAACTTTATGACAGCGGAGCGTATCTTCTTAACGGAACCGAAATAATTCCGGATGATGCCGGCGCGGAGCATGCACTTCAGCAGAAGGGCATCAACACTTCCAAGGAAGAAGCTTCTAAAAATACAATGGCTTACGGCATCCTTGAGAAGCACAATACGTCAGGAAATATGGATGGTCTGAAGATCAAATTTGATAAGATGACATCACATGATATCACATTTGTAGGTATCATCCAGACTGCAAGGGCATCAGGACTTAAGGAATTCCCTATTCCGTATGTTCTTACAAACTGTCATAATTCACTTTGTGCGGTTGGCGGAACCATCAACGAGGATGACCACATGTTTGGTCTCTCATGTGCCAAGAAATACGGCGGAATCTATGTTCCTCCTCACCAGGCAGTTATTCATCAGTATGCAAGAGAAGAGCTTGCTGAGTGTGGTGCGATGATACTTGGTTCGGACAGCCACACAAGATACGGAGCACTCGGAACCATGGCTATCGGTGAAGGCGGCGGAGAGCTTGCAAAGCAGCTGCTCGGCAAGACCTATGACGTTGCCCGTCCGGGAGTTGTAGCTGTTTATCTTGATGGCGAGCCTGCAAAGGGCGTTGGTCCTCAGGACGTTGCGATAGCTCTTATCGGTGCTACATTTGCAAACGGATATGTTAAGAATAAGGTGATGGAGTTTGTGGGTCCTGGAATCAGCAAGCTCTCAACAGATTACCGTATCGGTATAGATGTTATGACCACTGAGACAACCTGTCTCTCTTCAATCTGGAGAACAGATGAGGAGACCAGAAAGTGGTTTGATACTCATTACAGACCGGAGGCTTACAAGGAGCTGAATCCGGGAGAGGTAGCTTACTATGATGGCGTTATCTACGTTGATCTGTCACAGATCAAGCCGATGATCGCTATGCCATTCCATCCAAGCAATGCATTTACGATTGAAGAGCTGAATGCAAACCTTATGGATATTCTCCACGAGACAGAGGAGAAGGGCAGAAAGCAGCTTACAGGAAAGGTTGATTTCAAGCTTACAGATAAGGTGCGTAACGGAAAGCTCTATGTTGAGCAGGGAATCATCGCAGGCTGTGCCGGCGGCGGATACGAAAATATCTGTGATGCAGCTGATATCCTTCGCGGAAAGTTCATCGGAAATGACGAATTCACGCTTTCAGTATATCCTGCAAGTACACCTATCATGATGCAACTTGCAAAGAATGGTACTATCGCTGATCTCCTTGAGACAGGTGCAATCGTAAAGACTGCATTCTGCGGACCTTGCTTCGGTGCAGGAGATACACCGGGTAACGGAGCACTCAGTATCAGACATTCAACAAGAAACTTCCCTAACAGAGAGGGTTCTAAGATACAGAATGGTCAGATATCATCAGTTGCACTTATGGATGCAAGATCGATCGCTGCAACAGCAGTAAATAAGGGCTATCTTACAGCAGCTACTGATCTTGATGTTGAATATACAGGACCAAGCTATTTCTTCGACAGAAAGATCTACGATAACAGAGTTTATGACGGTTACGGCAAGGCTGATCCATCGGCTGAGATCAAATTCGGACCGAACATTAAGGACTGGCCGGAGATGCCTGCACTTACAAAGCATGTACTCCTCAAGGTTGCTTCGGTTATCAACGACCCTGTTACAACAACAGATGAGCTTATTCCTTCAGGAGAGACCTCATCATTCAGATCAAATCCTCTCGGACTTGCTGAGTTTACACTTTCACGTAAGGACCCTGAGTATGTGGGAAGAGCCAAGGCTATTCACGAGCTTGAGCTTAAGAGAGAAGGCGGCGAGAAGCTCTGCAAGATCAATGACGAGCTTGAGACTGTCGTTCATACCTTCAAGGAGAAGTTCCCTGATGTTAAGGGCAGTGATGTAGGAATCGGAAGTACGATCTTCGCTGTTAAGCCGGGTGATGGTTCAGCCAGAGAGCAGGCTGCTTCCTGCCAGAAGGTTCTCGGCGGATGGGCAAATATCGCCAAGGAATACGCAACCAAGAGATATCGTTCAAACCTTATCAACTGGGGTATGCTTCCATTTGTTATCGACGAGGATTATGCCTTCGATAACGGCGATTACATCTTCGTGCCTGATATTATAGAAGCTTTGGACAACAAGTCTGATGATATCAAGGCTTATGTTGTAAATAAGGATATGAAGGAGCTTACACTTCATCTCGGAGCTCTTACAGATGATGAGAGAACCATCATCAAGAAGGGCTGCCTGATCAACTATTACAGAGACTGATATTAACAGTGAAAATATAACGCTAAAGGAGGATGATTGAAATGGCAGATGAGAAAACAGATAATTGTGAAGTACAGTTCAGTTCTCCACTGGGTGGCTACGGCACACCGGATAATACAGGGCTTGGGGTCATGAGCGGAGCCGTTTCACATCCCGGACGCGGAACAGAAAGTGAAGCAAAAAAGAAAGAGGGATTCTTCGAAAAAATGAAGAACAGGAAAAGTGAAGGATAAAAGGAGGGATGATGCATGGAAATAGGTTTCAATCCGGCAACATGGCTGGTGATCGCGGCAATAATGATCATCGTTGAGATCATTACCATGGGATTATCGAGTATATGGTTTGCGGCCGGCGGTATCGGTTCTGCGATAACTGCGGCGCTAGACGGGCCTGAGTGGTTGCAGATAGTGGTATTTATGGTTGTATCAACTGTATTTCTCCTTCTGCTGAAACCACTTGCAAAAAAGAAACTCAATGTTAAGGTCGTTCCAACAAATGCTCAGAGCCTCGTCGGTACAAAGGTTAAGGTTCTGAAGCTGACAGATGATCCGGGAATCGCAATAACAAGGATAAATGATGTGGAATGGCGAGTTGTCTACGATGGAGTGGTTGAAGTTGGCGACGAACTGACGGTCAGAGAGATTTCGGGCACCAAGCTGATCTGCGGCAATACGATCGGAGGAGCGGAAGGCTAAATAATATAACGGATTTTGTGCCACGATAATATAATCGGACGAAATTATTATTCGTGACATTTCCGGAGATCGTATCACATTGATGTAAACCGGCTGCGAATAGTCGGAAAAGTATTTATATAAAAAGAAAGGGGTAAATTTTATGGAAACAGCATTAATTGTCATTTTAGTTGTAGTGATTCTCCTGCTTTGCAGCTCTGTAAGAGTTGTTAAGCAGGCGCAGGCTTATGTAATTGAAAGACTCGGAACCTATTCGGGAACATGGCAGACAGGTATTCACCTGAAGATGCCTATCTTCGATAAGGTTGCGAGAGTCGTATCCATGAAGGAGCAGGTTGCGGACTTCCCTCCACAGCCGGTTATCACAAAGGATAACGTTACGATGAGAATCGATACGGTTCTCTTCTTCCAGATCACTGATCCGAAGCTTTACTGCTACGGTGTTGAGAATCCTATCGCAGCTATTGAGAACCTTACAGCTACTACACTCAGAAATATCATCGGTGATCTCGAACTTGACCAGACTCTTACATCAAGAGAGACGATCAACTCCAAGATGAGAGCTACACTTGATGAAGCCACAGACCCTTGGGGAATCAAGGTAAACCGTGTTGAGCTTAAGAATATCATGCCACCTGCAGCCATCCAGGAAGCGATGGAGAAGCAGATGAAGGCAGAGCGTGAGAGACGTGAGCAGATCCTTCGTGCCGAAGGTGAGAAGAAGTCAGCCATCCTTGTTGCAGAAGGTGAGAAGGAAGCAAAGATCCTTCGCGCTGAGGCTGAGAAGCAGGCAATGATCCTTGCGGCAGAGGCAGAGAAGGAAGCTACCATCAGAAAGGCTGAAGGTAATGCACAGGCTATAGTAGAGGTTCAGAAGGCAAATGCAGACGGTATCAAGCTTCTCAATGAGTCGGCTCCTTCACAGCAGGTTCTTACGATAAAGAGTCTGGATGCATTTACAAAGGCTGCTGACGGTAAGGCTACAAAGCTGATCATTCCGTCAGATATCGCCGGTATTGCAGGACTTGTTTCTTCAATATCAGAGGCTGCCAAAGTATCCAAGGAATAAGGCTGTAAGTAAAATATTCACTTCCCGTATCCGGTAAAAATCATACCGGCTGCGGGAAGTTTTTTTGTGGACAATGAGCCAAGTGTCTGCAAACATGCCTGTGAATGTAAATATTACTTTGTTGCGCTTTTGTTATATTTTTATGGTAAAATATAAAAGATGTTATGATCATAGGAGGTGTTGTGCTATGTATGGTGCTATGCTCGGGGATATAATAGGAGCCCCTTACGAATTTGACAGAGGACAGAAGACTAAGAACTTCGGACCGCTTTTCATAAAGAAGGCAAGACAGTTTGACAGTTCCAGATATACAGACGACTCACTTTTGTCAGTCGCTATTTGTGATGCTCTGCTGGATGTCAAGGATAAGAAAAACATGTCTGACAATGATATAAAGAAGGAGTTTACGAAGTCTATCTTCAAGTGGACCAAGGCTCCTGAATATAAGCATATTTATAATGAATTCGGTGGAAATTTCGGCAAGTTTCTTGAAAGTGACAATCCGCAGCCCTATAACAGCAGAGGAAACGGTTCAGCTATGAGAGTGGGTGCTGTCGGATATCTTTTTGATACGCTTGAGGAGACCCAGAGATATGCCCGGCTTTCCGCTGAGATCACACATAACCATCCGGAGGGGGTGCGTGCTGCAGTAGCTGTTGCATCTGTTATATTTCTTGCAAGAACCGGAAGCACAAAGGAACAGATAAAAGAATATGTCGTACAGCATTTTTCTGCCAAGGATCCAAATGATCCGAAGTTTTTGAACAAAAACTACAACCTGGCACGGACTCTTGATGAGATAAGACCGGGATATAAACATGTTGAGCTTGCTGAACAGTCGGTTCCGGAGGCGATAACCTGTTTCCTGGAGTCAAACAGCTATGAGGATGCTATAAGAAATGCGATCTCCATCGGCGGTGATACAGATACGATCGCATGCATAACCGGTAGTATGGCGGAGGCCTTTTACGGTGTTCCGGCAAATCTTGTTGAGAAGTGCAAGGAATATATCACGCCGGGTATGCAGGCTGTGACAGACAGATTTTACAAGGCTACAATGAAGCTGGAAACCGTTAAGGAAGAGGATTTTGCACAGGGTAAGATATCCCCGATCAAATACGCTGAGAGAGCAAGAAAGTATGGTGATATTTCACATGAAAAGATCATCAAGGGACTTGATGATGAGTTAGGAGCTGAAAATCTTCCCGACAAGGGCAGGGCTTACGCCGAATTTATGAAGAAGATGATGCAGGCGGGCTATCCTGTAGATGATGTTGATACCTTGTGGCAGGTAAATACTATTTTAAATGATATACCGGCGGAACAGTCTCCGGAGGAAGAGGCGGCTCGTAATAATGCGAAGGCTGTGCTCGAAGAGGTAATAACAAGTAAGAGAAACGGTGAACCGGTCAAGCTTACACCGGACGTCAGGATAGAAAACCTTAACAGGGTTATCGGCGCTGTTGAGACCTTTAATAAGGTCTCGGGCGGTGAGAATGCAGGTCTAAAGAAAAGTAATATAAGCATAGTAACAAATATCGGCATAAAAGAAAAGCTTAACGCACCTTTAAATCCGGGGGACAGGATACGTATGGCTGATTCCATGCGAGAGATGCTGGAAATACTTGAAACTACTGATCCGCCGCTTATGCTTTCCTCGGTTGAATTTATAGCGATGAAGGACGCGCTTAAGAAGTTTGCTGCAAGAACAGAGAAGGTTGATCCGGAAACTGCCGATGAGGTTTCAAAAAGAAAATACGAAGCTGACAAGACAAAACTTAAGC
>CAMNMC010000046.1 GCA_946544235.1 uncultured Lachnospiraceae bacterium
TTTCTTCCGGTGGTTTTACTGCTGTATTTTGCAGTACCGAGGAAGTTTAAAAATTTCATACTTCTTCTTGTGAGCCTTGTTTTCTACGGATGGGGCGAACCGAAGTATATCATCGTAATGGTGGCCTCAATCCTTGTGGGATATGTGACAGGACGCCTGGCCGGAACCTTCAGAAAGAAGGAGAGGATGGGAATGGCGAAGCTTATGGTCATTCTTTCCGTGGTGATAGATCTTGGTATACTTATATTCTTTAAATACACAAATTTCTTTATTTCAAACTTTAACAAGCTGACAGGAACGACGGCGAAGCTGCTTGACATAGCACTTCCGCTCGGAATATCGTTCTATACCTTCCAGATCCTGTCATATACGATAGATGTTTACAGAGGAGAGGTTGAGCCTCAGAAAAATATAATCGATCTTGCGGCATATATTACACTCTTTCCACAGCTGATCGCAGGGCCTATCGTAAGATATCAGACAATAGAGAAGCAGCTTAAGGAGAGAAAGGAGAGTACAGATCTCTTTGCATCCGGTGTTTTGAGATTCACAGCCGGACTCGGTAAGAAGGTACTCATCGCAAATACAGTCGGTGAAATTTACGAGACTCTTATGGCGGTTCCAAAGGATGAAGCGACTGTTGCCATGTACTGGCTTGCATCCTTTGCCTTTTCTTTCCAGATATATTTTGACTTCTCGGGTTATTCCGATATGGCAATCGGACTCGGCAGGATGTTTGGATTTGAGTTCCTTGAGAACTTTAAACATCCATATACATCAAAGAGTATTACTGAGTTTTGGAGAAGATGGCACATCTCACTTTCAACATGGTTTAAGGATTATGTTTATATACCGCTCGGCGGAAACAGATGCAGTAAGGGAAGAATGTTCTTCAATATATTTGTTGTCTGGATCCTCACCGGCTTCTGGCATGGCGCTGAATGGAACTTTATTATCTGGGGACTGTATTATTTTGTAATACTGATGCTTGAAAAAAGCTTTCTCCTGAAGATGCTCGAAAAACTTCCTAAGGCCGTGCAGCGAATATATAGCCTGTTCCTGATAAATCTCGGCTGGGTGATCTTCGCAAACGACAGCCTGCCTCAGCTCGGAAGAACACTTTCAAGAATGTTCGGCCTGGGAGGTCTTGCCGGATGGAACAAGGAAACGACATTTTATCTGATGTCTTATCTTGTGATCTTTATCATAGCCGCAATCGGCTCAACAGGGCTTGTCAAAGCCATCCGTGATAAGATCGTATACTGGCAATATGAGAAGCTTTATACCGTAATGACGGTTATCTTTATAATTGCCGTTATGACACTCGCAACAGCAGGATTGGCAAGTGATTCGTTTAATCCATTTTTATACTTCCGATTTTAGTATGGTGCTTTTGAGAACATCATTAGAAATATTACAATTCAATTCTTAAGGTTATACTATGAAGAATAAGATTATAATCATTACATTTATAGCATATATTGCCATTATATCGATCGGCAGCCTCATTCTTAAGGACAGAGAGTTCTCCGATATGGAGAACCGTACCCTCAAAACCTTTCCTGAGCTAACATTAAAAACTGTTGCTGACGGAAGCTTTATGAGTGAATTTGAGGATTATATGTCCGATCAGATAATATTTAAGGATGAATATGTGAAGCTTGATACTTCAATATCTTATCTGATGGGTCAGAGGCTGATCAATGGCGTATATTTTATCGACAACAGAATAGTACAGGATTATAAATACGATGAGAAGATACTCGGAGACAATATCAGATATATCAACGAGTTCAAAGAAGCTCATCCTGATATACCTGTTAATATGCTTATAACAGCAACGGCATCGTACATCTATAGAGATGAACTTCCTTATGGTGCACCTATAGATGATCAGGGCAAGGCTCTGGATTATATTCATAACAATCTGTCAGAGGATATTGTTCTTACGGATGCGACGGAAACTTTTGAGAAATCGAAGGAAGACTATATTTTCTTCAGAACTGACCACCACTGGACACAGCATGGTGCAGGTTTGGCATATACCTGTCTGGCTGAGGATCTTGGTGTAGAAGTACCAAATTATCTGCAGTATAAAAACGGCGGATATGACAGTGATCCTTTCTATGGAACACTTTATTCCAAGGCTCCGCTTCTTTGGGAAGAAGGAGACCGGGTTGACTATGTTGAAGATGTGTATAATAATTATCATGTTGAATATCTGGATGAAAACTGGGAAGAAGACACAATGTTCCATACTGAGAACCTGGATATCAAGGATAAATATACTGTCTTCCTCGACGGAAATCATTCGATAATACATATAACCAGTAACGCCAGAGTGAATCCAAACTCGGATAATGACAAGCCGATACTCATAGTCAAGGATTCTTACGCACATGCGCTTATTCCGTTCCTTGCAGCAAACTATACCGACATCTACGTTGTCGACCTCAGATATTACCATGACAGCGTAAGCAAACTGATAGAGGATAAAGGCATCGCCCGCCTCATCCTCATAAACAACATCGACTTTCTGACCACTGATACTAATTATAAAATGCTATATTGATAATTTTATATTTATAATTATATTCATATCCGTCGCATTATAAGGAGAGAAACCAAGATGAATCTTATTGAAGCACGACACGAAATCGACAAGATCGACTACGAACTAAGGGAACTTTTCAAAAAACGTATGGCAATCTCTGCTGAGATAGCCAGAATCAAGGCTGAAACAGGTGATTCAATATATAAGCCTGACAGAGAGAAAGAGGTTGTAAGAAAGCTGACTGAAGACATGAATCCTGATCTCAGGGAAGAATACACTGTATTCATCAAGAAGATCATGGAAATAAGCCGTGATTATCAGCTGAAAAAGACACGCGAGATGGGAAAGAAAGACTGATAAAAACACACGTAAAACAAGGAAAAAACACAGCCTGAATATCAAATAACTAATAAATTATGTAAATTTTGGTTAATTTGGGTATTGATTTGATAGAAATACATGATATAATTTTTGATAGAAATATTTTGTATGGAGGGAACAACAGTTATGATTCAACCAATCGATATTAAAACAACTTCTTTCAAGAAGGGCCTCTTCGGATATAACAAAATAGAAGTTGATTCATTCAAAGACAGCGTATATAAGGCATATGATGATGCTGTTTCAGAGAACAACAGATTATCAGAAGAGAATGAAAAGCTTAAGAAAGCGATTGAAGATTCACGACTTAAGATATTTGATCTTGAGAAACAGGTCAATGGCGGTGGTTCAGGTGATAATGCAGCTGATTCCGCTAAGGCTCAGAAGATTATAGAGGAAGCTCAGAAATCAGCAGCTGATATTATTGCAAGAGCTAAGGCTGAAAGCGAAAGAATCGTTAATGGTTCTAAGGGCGATGTTAAGCCTGAGAAGAAAGCAGAAGCTAAGGCTGAAACAAAAACTGAACCTGCTAAGGAAGAAAAAGCTTCGGCAACTTCCAAATTCTTTAAAGAAGCAGAAGAGAAAGCTGCAGATGTTTTCGGCGATGACGATGAAGTATTTGTCGGAGAGATCGAAGACAACAGAAAGCCTTCAAAGGTTATGATTGGCGACGGCGAAGAAGAGGAAGATGCAGATTTCGAATTCCTGTAAAAAATATTTCAAAGCTAAGGGTGCTGCAGCTTGCAGCACCTTTTTATTGATGAAATAAAAGATTTTCGCGAGAAAAAAATATACATGATTAAGCATGTTTTATGACTGATCATGTTTCGCAATGGTGTATTTCAGATGATTTCATATGTTAAAGGATTAATATCAGAAATAAATAGTGAAAGTGTAGTTGTTGAGACTTCAGCAGGAATCGGTTTTGAACTTGTATGTTCAACAAATACATTAAGAAGGCTTCCTGATCCAGGGACGGAAATTAAGCTTCTGACCTATCTGTATGTCAGAGAAGATATAATGATGCTTTACGGCTTCATGGATAAGAGGGAAAGAGAGACCTTTATTAATCTTATAGCTGTCAGCGGAATCGGACCTAAGGGTGCAATAGCGATTCTTTCTGAACTTACTGTTGACGAACTCTGCATGGCTATACTTTCTCAGGATGCTAAGGCCATCAGCAGAGCCAATGGTATTGGCGGAAAAACTGCCCAGAGAGTTCTGATCGATCTTAAGGATAAGATCGCACTTGAGGATATGGGCGGCGACGAAGATTATGCAGACACTAAGCAGGACGAAAGTGTAACTACTGAAGCTGCCATGGCACTGACGGCTCTCGGTTATTCAAATATGGATGCACTCAGGGCAATCAAGAAGGTTGAAGGTAAAGATACCATGACTGTTGAACAGCTGATCAAGGCTGCCCTTAAGAAGATTTAGGATATGGAAAAAAGAAGAATAATAACAACAGAGGTCATGCCCGAGGAAGAAAAGCTTGAAAAGGGCCTGAGACCAAATAGTTTAAGTGAATATATCGGTCAGGAAAAGGTTAAGCAGAATCTTAAGGTTTTCATTGAGGCTGCGAAGAAGAGGAAGGAAAATCTCGATCATCTTCTTTTATACGGTCCTCCGGGACTGGGTAAAACTACTCTCGCAAATATAGTTGCTGAAGAGATGGGAGTCAGTATTAAGATAACCTCCGGACCTGCAATTGAAAAACCGGGCGAGCTTGCTGCTATACTGAATAATCTGTCTGAAAATGACGTTCTCTTTATAGATGAGATCCACAGACTTAACAGACAGGTTGAAGAAGTGCTTTATCCTGCGATGGAGGATTTTGCAATAGATATAGTTATCGGTAAAGGTCAGGGTGCAAGATCGATAAGACTTGATCTGCCTAAATTCACACTTATAGGCGCTACTACCAGAGCAGGTATGCTTACAGCACCGCTCAGAGACAGATTCGGTGTTATCAGTCGACTCGAGTTCTATAACGTCAGTGAACTTATGCTGATAATAAAGAGGTCAGCCACTGTGCTTGGTATTGATATCGATGAAGAAGGTGCTTTGGAGCTCGCAAAGAGGTCGAGAGGTACTCCGAGAATTGCCAACAGACTTCTCAGAAGAGTAAGAGACTTTGCCGAGGTTGAAAGAAAGAAGCTTATCGATTATAATATGGCAAAGGAAGCGCTTGACAGGCTTGATGTTGATTCTGCCGGACTCGATGATACCGACAGAAATATTATTTATACGATCATCAATAAATTTAACGGTGGTCCGGTCGGACTGGACACACTTGCCGCTGCAATAGGTGAGGATGCCGGAACGATAGAGGATGTTTATGAACCGTATCTCATAAAAAATGGATTTATAAACAGAACCGGAAGAGGAAGGGTTGTTACAGAACTTTGCTACAGACATTTTAACCTGACTCATCTTCTCGGAAATACAGACTGATCAGTTTAAGGAGAGGGAAAATATGGCACAGAAGATTGATATTCCTGTTGTTATAAACGGTAAGGTTTATACATTAAGCGGATATGAAGGAGAGGATTATCTCCAGAATGTTGCAAGTTACATAAACGGCAAGATATCTGAATGCAAGACTTCGGAACAATACAGAAGGATGAATACGGAATATCAGGGTGTTCTTCTTGCACTTAATATTGCTGATGATTATTTTAAAGCAAAAAAGATCGCTGATGAGGCTGTAAGAGATGATTCTGATAAGGAAAAGCAGCTTTATGATCTGAGACATGAGGTTATCGAAGCTCAGATTAAACATGAAGCTTCCCTTAAGCTTGTAGAAGAATATAAGGAGCAGATCACAGCTCTTCAGAGAAAGATCGTACAGCTTGAGGCTGAAAGGGACAGAAAAGAATGATGAAGAATATAGAGATTCTTGCTCCATGCGGAAGTAAAGCGTCTTTTGAAGCGGCAATTAACGCCGGGGCAGATGCGGTTTATCTTGCTGGAAACAGATTCGGAGCAAGAGCCTATGCGGAGAATTTCTCTGATGAGGATCTCTGCAGAGCAATTGAAAAAGCTCATTTAAAGGGTGTTAAAGTTTATCTGACTGTTAACACCCTTTTTAAAAATGCCGAAATTATGGCTCTTCCTGAGTATCTCAGACCATTTTACGAGGTTGGACTGGACGCAGTTATTGTACAGGATCTCGGGGCTTTTTCTCTGATCAGGGAGGCATTTCCTGATATGCCTATACATGCAAGTACACAGATGAATATTTGCTCTGCTGAAGGTGCAGAGTTTATAAAAAGGCTTGGTGCAAGCAGAGTGATACCTGCCAGAGAGCTTACACTTGATGAGATAAGAAGTATCAAGGAAAAGGTTGATACTGAGATTGAGGTTTTCGTACACGGTGCCATGTGTTACTGCTATAGCGGAAGATGCCTCTTCAGCAGTATGGCCGGTGACAGAAGCGGAAACAGAGGGCGCTGCGCTCAGCCCTGCCGCAGACGATATAATGATTCGTTCCTTATGTCCATGAAGGATATGTGTGCACTTCCTTATGTGCCTCAGCTTATAGAAGCCGGAGTTGATTCCCTGAAGATCGAAGGAAGAATGAAGGGTGATTATTATACAGCAGCCGTTGTTGATGCATACAGACAGATGGCTGATGATGCACTTGCAGGACATTTCAGCATGAAAAAGGCTGAAAAATATATTGAAAAGCTTTCCGAAACCTTCTCCAGAGGTGGATTTTGTGAGGGCTATTTTGATAAAGCAGAACTGCCTTACATGATAGACAGTTCAGCACCGGGACATAAGGGCGTTCTTGTTGGAAACGTTGTATCTGCAGGACATGGTAAGGTTACGATTGATGTATTAAAGCATATCGGAATAAGAGACGTGCTTACTATCGATATGGGCAGGCAGGAAGGAATTGAGATAACCTCAAATCTTGAGACAAATCCGGGGAAATCTGCTGTATTTAACACAGCCGGAAGTGCAAGAATTAAAAATGGTGCAAAGGTTTACAGAAAGATAAATAAAAACATTCTTGATGATATTAAGAGCAGTCTTATTGATCGGGAAAAGCTCATGCTTGCAAGTGTTTATTTTAAAGTCAGACATGGTGAGCCGCTCATGATCAGACTCAGCTCCGGAGTATATAAAACAGAGTGCTTCGGAAATGTTGTTATGCCTGCTGAAAAGAAGGCGGTTACAAATGAGGTCATCGAAGATAAGTTAAGAGGCTTTGGAGAGCTTGGTTATAGGATTGATAATCTTGAAATAGATAATGATAACGAAAGCTTTATCAGCTTTGGCGAGATCAAGAGTCTCAGGAGAGAAGCCGCTGCCAGACTTGATGAGATGATACTGGATAGTTATAAGAGAACCTGCGATGGTATTAATCTTAAAAACAAATATGATACTGAATCTGTTAAGGATAACACTGAATATATAAAAGAACCGGAAATGACGAGAAATCATATCACTGAGTCGTCGGAAACGGCGAATGCCAGTTTTAAACATGTTGTATATATTTCTGTAGAGAATGATAAAGCAGTGAACAGTCTGAAGAAGGTTATTGAGTCCGGAATACTGTTATCGGATAATGCCGTTCAATATATCTTTGGTTTCACAGTCGACATGTTTACCGAAAATATGTTATGTGAACTAAAACAATATTTTTCCAAGTTTGGCAGCATCTGCGCCGAGCTTCCGTTTATCCATAGAGAAGAGGATGAAAAGTATTTTACAGACAGATATGCGGAAATTCTAGACGACGAGGACTGTGATCATATCTTCATAAGAAATATAGATGACCTTTCTGCACTGCTTATAAGAGATGACCTCCGTAAGAAATGCAGAACAAAGACGCTTATACTTGCGCATTCTGTTTATGCATATAATAACAGTGCGATAGCTTTCATATATTCACTTATCAGTGATAATTTCAAAAACGTGATATTTGAAGCGTCTCATGAACTGACTTTGTCTGAACAAAAGGAACTGTTATTTCCGGATGACAGTATGCGAATGCTGACTGTATATGGTAAAGAAGAACTTATGTTAACAGCTCAGATGCCTGACGCAAAATCTAAAGGTTTTCTTAAAGATGAGCGTTCAGGCGCTTACAGATATTTTAAAAGTCGTGATCTGTGTTATAATGCGCTTGTTGACGAAAAGCCTTTTATGCTTGACAGATCTAAAACAGCCGGATCATCGTCTGATTTCATAAGGATTTCTCTTTATGATGAATCATACGAGATTATAAGCAGTCTTCTGGAATACTATACCGGAGATATTGCCGGAGGCGATTCGCTAACAAAAATAAAAACATCAGACGGACATTTTACCAGACCGATACTGTAACGAGGGGAAATCATGCTCAGAGTTTTTTCTGTGACAACTAAATATCTGATACTTATATGCATGGCCTTATATACCTTCAAATGCTATTCGTATTTTACGGCTAAGAATAAGGAGAAGAGAAACAGTAATCTTAATAAGCAGGTTTTCTACATCTTTATGATCCATTTTCTCTGCTATGTTAAGCTTGTCATCTGGAGCAAGGATGTTAAGGTTATGCTTCTCTATATAGCCGAAGTTGCGGTCAGCGTGATATATATGGCTGTATTTCACAGTGTTTACAAGAAGGTGTCAAGGCTGATAACCAATAATGTGATCTTTCTTCTGACGATTGGTTATATAATGCTGACAAGACTTGATATGAAGCTGGCTTTAAGACAGTTTATCATGGGTACGCTGGCACTTTTTGTGACCTCGTTCATACCTGCCATAATGAAATCTCTTCCGAAAATGAAGAAATGGAATGTGCTCTACGGTATAGCAGGTATATTTTTTCTTCTGACCGTTTTTATTCCCGGAATAGGAATGAGTGCATATGGCTCAAGAAACTGGATCCTTATCGGCAGCTTTACACTGCAGCCGATGGAATTCGTTAAAATACTGTTTATTCTATTTGTGGCCAGCAGTCTGGTCAAAGCCAGCACGCTGACTGATATTATCATAAATGCTGTCATATCCATTGTTTTCATGCTGATACTTATTGCCGAAAAGGATTTTGGCGCCATGATAATTTTCTATATCTGCTATATCAGCATGGTATATCTGGCAACCTCGAGACCTGTATTTCTATTCGGAGGTATATTTGGGGCGGCTGCGGTGATAGTGCTCGGATATTTACTGTTGAAGGATACCTCCTTCTTCAGTCATATCATGGTAAGAGTGAAAGCCTGGAGAAATCCTTTTGATGATATTTACGGTGGCGGATATCAGCTGAGTGAGTCTCTGTTTGCCATCGGAACCGGCGGGTTTATAGGTACAGGACTAGGAGAGGGACTGCCGGGATATATTCCGGTTGCAGAGAGCGATTTTATCTTTTCAGCCATCTGCGAGGAGCTGGGAGCGCTGTTCGGCCTGGCGCTGATACTTATCTATCTCAGCAGTTTTATAGCCATGTGCAACATAGCCATGAAGATCAGGAGTCCATTCCATAAATATATGACCCTGGGAATAGCAATCTGTTTTATCATACAGGTACTGCTGAATATAGGAGGCGTTACGAGATTTATTCCATCCACAGGTGTTACCATGCCTCTCATAAGTCATGGAATAAGCTCGGTC
>CAMNMC010000047.1 GCA_946544235.1 uncultured Lachnospiraceae bacterium
TTTACACCAGCACGGAAGTTAAACTTATGTCCGCTGTCTATTGTCTGAAGACTGCCGATAAGCTCCTCCAGCCTCTGCTTTATTTCTTCTCTGCCTGTGTATTCAAGGATCATTCCAAAGTTTGAACCACCGCCATGAGCACATATTTCCTTCTTGCCGACAGCCTTAAATAATTCCTCATGAACCTTTCCGAGAAGCTTCTCACCCTCAGGAACCGAATGGCACAGACAATAATTCTGATAATTCATCATCTCGAGGTTTACTATCGCAAAGCTCTTCTTTATGCTGCTCCTCTTTGTCAGAAGCTGCTCGCCCCTGATAAGGAACCACATCCAGTTTCTTCCGCCGGTAACTGTATCCGTAAAGAAATAATTCGTAACCTTCTTCTGACGGTGAATATTACTGATCGTCCTGGTAAATATTGATATGATAACAACAAGGATCACAACCAGGATTATGGCCATGATAACAACAAATATAATAATGTCCTGCTCGTTAAGACGTACTAAAGCCTTGACAACAACTGTGTCCTCGCCTTCCTGTCCATCCTCATCTTCCACTGTCAGCCATATTGGAAGATTCAGCATCTCAAAATCTTCATCATCATACCCTACGAAGAACTGATTTCCTTCTGCATCAACCGCGATCTCCAGGCCCTGATCTTCAAGCTTATCGGATTCATCGTTAACAAACTTAATGAACTTCTTCAGACTGAAATCAAGTTCTCCGGCCTTGTCCTTCTTTCCCTTTTCCGGATAGATGACATTAATCTCTCTGTCCTTATAAGCCGTAACCTCCAGATTCTTTCTGAAAGCAGATATTTTAACCTTATACGATGTTTCGTCAGCAGTTAACTCGCCTCTGTGACATACCATCTTGCCGTTCTTATCCACTACGTAAAAATCCCGGTTGAAGCGATTCATCAGAATAAATGCCTCATCCTTATCTTCTGTCGATCTGTAAATATCTGCCATAACAGACGCCGCCTCATATTCAGTTGAAACCTTGTTATAGAGAATATAATCGATGAACTGATCAGTGGCATAAATGATACCGAGGACTGCCACCGCCATAGCAAGAATAAAGAAAATAACCGGTCCGATTATTCTCTTCCTTTTCATTTCCTTATAGATCTGTTTTTTACTGATAACTTTCTTTGACATTTTGATCCCCTTAATCTATTAAAGCGGCTTCCTGCGCCCCTTTTTTGCAGGAAGCCGCCCTCTATACTTTCTTAACCCTTAAACCCGCTGAACGATCCTGTTCTATGCACTCTCTTCAATCTTAGAGAAGAAATTCTTCAGATCCATTATCGGAATTGGTTTTGAATACTTAAAGCCCTGAAGGTATGAAGCTGACATATTTATACATCTCTTCTCATCAACCTCATTTTCGACGCCTTCATAAAGAACCGAATAATTCATATCCGAGAACATATTTGCCAAACCACCGACCATTGTTTCCGACTTTGCATCCGCATCACTTGCCATTACAAGCGAACGATCAAACTTGATGATATCAAACGGAAGTTCCATGATCCTTTCCATATTTGAGTACCCTGTTCCGAAATCGTCAAGGTAGAACTTGATGCCCTTCTCCTTCAGGACACTGATCCTGTTCTTCATTACATCAAAATCCTTGTCGCTCTGTGACTCTGTGATCTCTATGGCAACCTTTTCATTCGGTATGTCACTTCCTTCAATGATCTCTGAAATATCCTTACAGAAATTATCATCACGAAGCTCGAGCACCGATACATTTACGGAAATACGATTAACCTCATAGCCTTCCTTGATGAGGTATCTTATCTCATCACAAGTCTTCTGAAGTATGATCTTGGTAAGTGTATGAATGAAGCCGTTTTCTTCCGCAAGAGGTATGAACTGGTCAGGAAATACCAGTCCGGTATCCTGAAGCTTGAGTCTCATAAGAGCCTCTGCCGTATCATAGCGGCCTGTCTTAACATTAAATACAGGCTGGCAGTATGCCAGAACCCTCGGATCCCTGAGATTACCGCCGCGGTAGATGTCTGCAAGTTCCTTCAGTATATACTCGTATTTATTGAAAAGATCAACATCCTCCTGAGTTATCTGATGCTTCTCATTATATCCCATGTGTTTATGAATATGTCTTATAAAGCTGATATATTCATTGTTTCTGCTGACCTCTTCCATGGTCAGACCATATACTATCTTGTAATCCAGCTTATGTTTCAAATACTCTTCATTAAATTCACTAAACATACTGATGATCCTTGACTCACTGTCAGGGTTCAGATGCTTGTCAGCAAGAAGGATCATATGTCCGTTATTAACCTGAAACAGGAAGGCACCTCTGAAGAATTCTCCGGCAAATCTTCTGATGACTGCCTGTATTTCCTTAGGGAAGTTCTTGCCTTCTTCATCAAATTCCTTGATATAGAGGCTCATGATAATGAGAGTCCTTTCCCTCTCATAACTATACCTTATCATATCCTCCATGGCGGTGATATTAATCGCACCAAGCTCGATATTATAAGGATTGGAATGGATGATATAAAGCATTGCGATGGTCGGGAACAGGAAGGTTGTCACCGTGAAGGATGACTGATTGTTCAGATATTGAATAGAAATGATTATAAAGGCAACAAGCATGGTTCCGTAGAACCCTCTCATGACCTGCTTAAAGATCCTGTTCCTGTACACGATCATAAGGTACATGATGATAGCCACAAATCCAACATATGCCAGCGGGAATATATTCTTACCGTCTGTTGCGGTTCCGTCAGCATTTATATGGAAACCTGTCTTTTTAACGATACCTATGAGATCAAAGAGCACCGAAACGAAAAACAGTACCGTTGCTATGATCAGTATAGGCCTTCTCTTACTCATCTCCAGACGCTGTACATCTATGATATATAGCACAAAAACATAGAGTATCCCGTAGAGTGCTGTATGATACAGGAAATTCATCAGATAGACTATAAAGTGTCCTTCATCCGAGGTGATTCCGGAAAGCTGATAGTGATAAAGAATATTTGATCCGGCAGCAAGAAAAATAAGTCCTATGATAACATTAAAGAGAAAAAAGGCTCTGGTCTTGCTTACATATGAGGTATAAATAAGGATCAGAATAACAAAACACATAGCAATAACAGCTATATCACCAATAGGTGAATAGTTGTCATAATATAGTTTCTGTTCGAGTCCTCCCATATGATCACCCCATATCCGGTAATACATTGTCATACCTGATCTCACATAGCGAAAACCGACGTTTTTATCAGTGTTTCAAGGTATAACATCCCAAATATATTATACCACAAGCACCTGTAATAAACTATTGATATTTATAACAATTATGTAACCTTTTTTTGTTCAAGTAGCAGAACACATTCTGCATCTCTTGTCCATGGGAACTGGTCGAAAGCCATGCCTCTTTTTACTATATATCCCTTCGCCGTAAGATACTCCAGGTCCCTGGCCTGAGTCTCCGGGTTGCAGGAAATATATACCACTCTGTCCGGCGAAAAGGTATTAAGTGCCTCCAGAAATTCCTCGCTGCTGCCCGAACGTGGAGGATCCATGAAAACAACCTTGCCGGCGTTCAGTTTTGCTGCTTTTCCGTCAGTTTCTTTCTTTTTTGAAATTTTACCGTTTGTTTTCTTCTCCTGCTCGATTATACCGTTATCATCTGACAGCAACATGTCTAAGCCTTCATTAGCAAGTCTTGTCATATACTCTCCGGCATCACCACGCTCAAAACGGACATTCCTGATACCGTTCATCTCAGCATTCTTTCTTGCATCCTTCACCGCTTCAGGGTTAAGCTCCACGCCGATCACATTTGCTGATTTCTTAGCCGCAAGGAGTGATATAGTACCTATTCCGGAATAAGCATCAATTACCAAAGTGTCATTTTTCAGCTTTGCAAAATCAATCGCTGTCCTGTATATCCTCTCTGTCATCTCCGGATTGACCTGAAAGAATGACTGAGGAGAAAGCATGAAATCCGTTCCGCACAGTCTGTCCCTGATATAGCCTTTGCCATAAAGAACTATATCTCTGTCTCCAAGCACCATGCTCGTATGCTTTGTATTTACATTCAGAACTACCGTACTTATCTCCGGATGCTTTGCCCTGAGGGCCTTAACAAAATTATTCTTTGAAGGAAATATCTGGCTCGCCGCAACAATGATCACCATGACCTCTCCTGTGTTCCTGCTTACTCTGACCATAACATGTCTGAGAAGACCTGTTCCGAGGTCCTCGTCATATATTTTTATCTTGAAGGATTTAAGCATGGACTTTATATCCTGAACTATCCGGTCAGCAGTCTCATGCTCGATAAGGCATTCGGAAATATCAATTACCCGGTGAGTACCTTCCTTATAGATTCCTGAAATGACCTCACCCTTTGCAGTCCTTCCGAAAGCAGCATTGACCTTATGTCTGTAATGATAAGGTTCCTTCATACCAAGAAGCCTTATCCTTCCGTTTTCATCACCGACAAAGGATTCATCCAGGTATTTCCCGAGCATTTTATTAATATTTTCCTCTTTGTCCTTCAGATATGCATCGTAGGCTTCTCCGATATGAGAACAACCGCCACACTGTTTACTGTATCTGCATCTTCTTGCTTCCATTATCCTTACTCCTCTGTACAGGTTTAGATTACGCTTGGCTCATTTGCATGCGAACATGCATGCAGGCGCTTGGCTCATTATCTACACATAAGAAGAGAAGCACAACTGACCTGCAGTGTGCTTTTCTCCGGCAAAGTCCCCGCAGGCGTTCTATGCATGCGGTTTTTTATGAAATAATCTGATTTTTTTACTGTGATCACTTCTCAGTCTTGGTTACGATCACATGATCCGCCTTAACGATACTGTTTTCAGGAACATATCCTCTTATTGGTGTAAGCGGATAAATTATGGTTCCCCTGCCAATGACAGAGCCCGGGTTAAGAACCGAATTGCAGCCGATTTCAACCCTGTCACCGATCATGGCTCCCATCTTCCTGAGTCCGGTCTCTATACTGATATCGCTGAATCTGTCCTGTCCCTTTACGGTAACAAGCGTTCTGTCAGACTTGATATTTGAAGTGATTGAACCGGCGCCCATGTGAGCCTTATAACCTAGGATGGAATCTCCGACATAGTTATAATGCGGAACCTGAACATTATCGAAAAGTATAACATTCTTCAGCTCTGTAGAGTTACCGACAACGCAGTTGTTTCCGACAAGAGCATTTCCTCTGAGGAAGGCGCACTGTCTGACCTCTGTTCCGGCACCGATTATGACATTTGCGCCAAAATAAGCGCTGTCCCAGACAATTGCTGTCTTGTGGATCCAGACTGACTCACCTCTCTTGATGTATTCGCCTGTGTTTTCCTCATCGATCTTCTTTCCCAGCTGTTTGATGAACTCACCGATGGAACGAAGAATATCCCACGGATAGATATAGTGTTCAAAAAGGTCTCTGGCTTCCGTATGATCAAGATCAAATAAATTCTTTATTGTCAGTAATTCCCTGTTTTCTGACATTTTACATTCCTCCCTTCACTTCTCTCTTCTGCCATTATTTAGGCAGAAAAATATAATACTCTTACAGTTATTTCTTCGTAGATTTGTAATATGGCGCCGATTTGTCAAAAATATATCGCATATTGTTCTGATTCGTTATACTCTTCACGAAATTGGTATATTTTCTAACGTAATCGCACATCTTATCACTGTATTCCTGCTCTGTAATGGTGCCTGAAGCAACCATATCGAGACCCTTCTCCCAGCTTGCTGTAAGATCCGCACGGAGAAGACCATTGATGGAATAAAGCACCACATCATTTATTATCTCACCCAGGAAGGTCGGTGTAACTATCTGAGTCTTCTTGTTGAGTGCGATATATTTGTTATTCACAAGCTTTGTGATTATGGAATCTCTGGTTGCAGAGGTTCCGATGCCGCTGCCCTTGATCTGAGCTCTGAGATCCTCGTCCTCTATAAACTGACCGGCATTTTCCATGGCAAGGATAAGCGTTCCGGAGCTGTATCTCTTCGGCGGAGTTGTCTCTCCTTCCTTGATCGTAAAGCCGTTACAGTTAAGAACAGCGCCCTTCTTCAGACTCTTCACGAGTTCGATAAATTCCTCGCTGTTTGCAACCTGGCTTGTGTCCTGATCACCGCCCTTTGCTTCCTCTTCCGGCTTCTCGGCATCCTTTGCTTCCGTTCCGTCCTTCCTGCCTGCAGCGTCCTCCTGTTTCTGACCAAAGCGTCTGTCAGCTATCATAAGGTATCCCGGCTTTGAGAGTATCTTCGTACTTGCAAAGAACTTCTCGCCATTTCGGTCAAGCTTCACCGAATATTTTTCATACTCGGCCGACGGGAAGAATATTGAAAGGAATCTTCTTACAATGAGGTCGTAAATACCCTTCTTAACACCACTCAGCGATGAAAGCGCAGAAAAGCCCTGTCCGGTAGGGATGATCGCATAGTGATCAGTTATCTGTTTATCATTAACATATTTCGACTTGGCTATATTTTTGTAGCCGCCCTGTTTAAGTATATGGTCGGCATAGGCACCGAGTGGAGCATAATTTCTGAGGCCGCCGATGTTCTTATCTATCTCCTTGGATACGGCAGTCGAAAGCACTCTTGCATCGGTTCTCGGATAAGTCACAAGTTTCTTCTCGTAAAGCTCCTGAACGGTTTCAAGCGTTTCGGCAGGACTTATCTTATAGATCCTCGAGCAGTCATTCTGAAGCTCGGCAAGGTTGTAGAGCATCGGTGGATTCTTCTTCTCCGTCTTCTTCTCAACCTTCTCACAGACCATCTCGACCGGCTCAGGCTGTGACAGCTCTTCAATAAGCTTCTCCGCATCCTCACGTTTTCTGAAGCCGTTTTCCTTATAGAGAAGCGGGCTTTCAAAATACTTTGTACCCTTTTCACTTCGCCACTCTGCCTCAAAGGAAACCTTTTCATTTCCTACATTTGCTATGATACGGTAGAACGGAGTCGGAACGAACTCTCTGATCTCGCGCTCCCTTCTGACTATCATACCCAGTACGCAGGTCATTACTCGACCGACGGCGATAACACATTTATCTATTCCAAGGTACTGCTTCACCGCATAAGAATACTTCAGAGTCAGTGCACGCGAAAAATTGATACCCATCAGGTAGTCCTCCTTCGCACGAAGGTAGGCCGCAGTACTGAGGTTATCATATTCCGACAGTGGCTTCGCCTCACGGATTCCGCGAAGGATCTCCTCCTCGGTCTGCGAATCTATCCATACCCTGCGTTTATCCTTCTTGTCACTCACACCGGCCTGCATATCAACCAGTCTGTAAATATACTCTCCTTCACGTCCGGAGTCGGTGCAGACATAAATAGTGCCTACATCTTCACGATTCAGCAGCCCGCTGACAATATTATACTGTCTGCCGACTGCCGGAATAACATCGTATTTATAAACTTCAGGAATAAACGGGATGGTGTCCATTGACCATCTTTTATATTTTTCATCATAGGCTTCTGGATAGCTCATATTTACGAGGTGGCCGACACACCATGTTACGATAGTGTCGCCATCTTCGATATAGCCATTCGAAGCGCTCTTCTTTATGCCCAGCGCCTTGGCGAACTCCTGCGCCACGCTGGGTTTTTCCGCTATATACAGATTTTTCATCATTAACCACGCAATTCACAGACATATGCCCCTGTGCCATAATTCTGCAAGCAGAATTATGCATACATCACACAGTGATGTATGTAGCATGCTTCGCATGCTGCATCATTCGCTCCGCTCA
>CAMNMC010000048.1 GCA_946544235.1 uncultured Lachnospiraceae bacterium
CCTTCTTTAATGCGTTAATCTGAAGCTTAAGTTGACGGTTTTCATCTTCAAGTTCCTGAATACGCTTGTCTTTATCAATATCAGGAGAAGGAATGGGTTTGGTCTTTGCACCTTTATTCCTTCCGTCGGTAGGAATCATTTCCCCGGTATCAGGATCAATCTTTCCTATAAGCGTTCTCTTAGCTCTGGAACATTTCTTTTCCTTGTCATAGTAAGATTTGGAATCGTATACATATGTGATACCGGTTCTTTTGTCGAATTGTTTTATGATTGCCATTAAAAGCACCTCTTTTTGTGGTTATGTGTTTATTATATCACATAACCATGCAAAAAGCAAGCAAAAAATGCTAAAAAAGCCTTATTTTACTTACTTTTTTGACGGGATAGAAAGCTCAAAATATGGTTATGGGAGAGGCTTTCTGGCTAGGGTGTGAACAGTAACATTTTAAATACGATGTTGCGCTTTTGTTGCACGAAGGGTGATATGATGCCGTTAGAGCAAAAGAAAGGCAGCAGACTGCCTGTAAATACATCATAAAAATCGGAGGGAAAAGCTATGCCAAGATACAAAAAGCAGAATAGTTGTTTTGATATGGATAAGGGCCATGCATACGCGGCCATAATTCTTTTTGGTCTCCTTAAGGGGCAGATATCAAAGGAGGAAAGTGAGAGGCTTTATAAGGAAACCGGCATCTTTGATGCTGTCGGAGAGGGCTTCCCTGAAGTTGTTGCGAAGGAATTCGGAAAAGAATACGACCAGCTGGCTAAGGATAGTATGGATGGAGATGATCATGATATCACTTCTGATGAGATATATAATAGCAGAGTATCTGAAATGCCGCCGAAATATTATTCGTCTGTATGGGATAACACTGTAAAGAGGTTCAAGAATGCTTACCGCGAGATAGCGGACATCATGAAGGAAAAGGCTGATAAGATCAAGTTCCCGAACGAGGCTGTAAGGGGCTACTATGATACCGTACAGCAGCTGGCGGAGGATATGGCAGGTGATGGCTGGCTTCAGAGGGCTCAGAATGATCCTATGTATGAATATGCCTTTAATCTGATGGTAAAGATGAATCTGACAGCAGCTGCTATTGATGTTAGGGAGAACGGTGTAGGCGTAACAGTGGTGCAGGCTGATGACCTTGGTAATCTTGCCAAGTTTACAGAGAGTGGAATACTTGATTCCATAACCGGGGCCATGAGAGTCAGCAGAAAGATGGAAGCTTGCCTGAAGGATAGAAGTGTTACCAGAGATGAGCTTCTGGATGAGATGATCATGCAGAAGGAGAGGATGGAAAAGGCACTGAGCATATCAAAGGATGACTTCAGGAAGCTGGAGTTTGCCAAAGTAACTCAGAATGATTATACCGAGTTTACAACAGGACCGAGAGCGTTTGGAACTAACCTCAGCAACCTTTCAGCAAAGATAGATCTCCTGAAGGCAGGATGGCCTGTAGCGGATATTGAAGTGATGGCTTCCGGAAAAGTAACTCTGGACAATATAAAGAAACAACATGATCTACGCAATAAACCATACCTTAAGGAAAAGAAGCAGTACGATGAGGCGTGGGAGGCATATAATGCCATGCCTGCCGATACTGACGAGCAGAAGAAGGCTAAGGAAACGAGGCTCGGCGAACTTAACAAATGGGCAGATAATCTTAAGAAAAGCGAAGAAGAGATAAAGAAATATAAAACTCATTACGATATCATAAATGAGCAGTGGACAAGATCCATCGCCGGTCC
This sequence comes from uncultured Lachnospiraceae bacterium, assembly GCA_946544235.1. Classification (GTDB taxonomy): domain Bacteria; phylum Bacillota; class Clostridia; order Lachnospirales; family Lachnospiraceae; genus Eubacterium_Q. The sequence goes on from CAMNMC010000048.1 coordinate 1,753, forward strand.
TATCGATGAGACGGTGAGAAGCACCTGTTTAGGTTATATGTCCGTCTTCGTAGGTGCGGCAGCTAAGGAACTGAAGGGAATCAGCCCGGCTTCTTACTATGCAAAGAGGCTTCAGGACAGGGTACAGGTAAAACTGACGCCTGCTGAAAAAGCAACTCTGACAAGTGATAACAAGGGCCTTTATAAGGCTCTCTGCGATGTGGATCCGGCCTTGATGTCATCTTCAAAGCAGTTCAGCAACCTGAAGAAGGCGCTGAAGACACTGTCCGAGATGAAGATCGATATGAATGACCAGGAAAGTATCGAGGATTATACCGACCAGGTTAAGGAAACTGCAAGACTTGCAACGGAGTATCTCAGATATAAGAAATACCAGGCTGAGGGTCCGGATGGCGCCAAGCATTCACGTTCAGATACAGAAAAGCAGAGAATTGCGACTGTTGATAATATTTTGAATAGCCTGAAGACATTTCTTGTACCGGGTACCGAGAATGAGCATATCATAGATTATAATGATCCGGAGTACGGCGTGCTCCGCGTTGATCCGGGCAAGAGACTGCTCGGCGAATATACGAAGACAGCACCTAAAAATGAATATGATAAATACATGCAGGCCCATACAGGTGTTGGCGTTCTTAACGGAACCAAGGAGCAGCTTGTGGATAACCTCTCGAAGGTAATGGGTGCGCATATCTGGAAGAAGCACAGACCTGCGGTTCCATTTGACGAGAAGAAGGTCGAGGCCTTCGCAAAGCAGGCGCGAGAGGAACTTGGACTCGATACTATGAGCAATAATGATCTCAGAAGAGCGGTTGTCACACCGGACAGCATCGGAAAGGTTATCGATCATCAGAAAAAGAAGATCTATGGACTGACAGAACCTAAGCTGATAAACGGTAAGCTCAATGACGATTCATACAGCCGGTATATAAGCGAGATGCAGACAATCTATAAAAATATGATTGAACCTGAAGAAGGAAATGCCGCATATAAGAAGATATATGAAAGTGTCAAAAAGATAGCTCATCTTCCTGAGAGTCTTGAGGGTGTTAATTTTGATAAGGTGAATACCGTTATTGCCAATGCCAACCACGACATTATGGTCGGAGGATATAAGTATTTTAAAGCCTCTGGAGTTGGGAAAAAAATGGTTCCACCGGATTCATACGTATTTACGGCGATGAATGTTGTAAGTGAAGAATGTACCGAAACGAGTGGTTTTCTGACAGAAGCAAGAAACACCGTTAACAGGAGAAGGAGTGTCAAGGAGGTCACGAAGGGAAACTTCGATATTACCAATCCAAAGTGTATTGATATTGAAAAATATACGACGAACCGTATCCGGAAACTGGTCAGAAAAAATCAGAACGGACAGTACAGGAGACAGCTTGATCCGGAACTTGCGAAGGAATATGCGAAGAATGTACGTCAGACAATAGAAGATACTCAGAAGAATATGGCTAAAGATAAGAATACCGCGCTGGCTGCCGGCAAGTCTAAGGAAGCGCCTGTAAAGGGCTCAAGAAAATCTATATAATTTTCTTCACAAATTGAGATAATTAGAGTATAATTTTAGGGAACTGTGGATAAGTATGCAGTTCCCTAAATTCCTTTTTCCCAAACGGGGACACAAACTATATCATAAGTATGATCGGAGCCTGACTGATCGCGGCTTGTTTATTTAAGGAATGTTCATACCGGGAACTGTAAAAGTTATATAGATACGATAGGAGGATACACAATGGACTACATGAAAGTTTACGAGGAGTGGCTCAACAATCCTTTCTTTGATGAGGAGACCAAGGCTGAACTCAAGGCCATCGAAGGCGATGAAAAAGAGATCAAGGAAAGATTCTACGCAGAGCTCGAATTCGGTACGGCAGGTCTCAGAGGCATAATCGGTGCCGGCATAAATCGTATGAACAAATACGTTGTTGCAAGGGCTACACAGGGCCTTGCTGATTATATTATTTCCAAGGGCGCACAGGAGAAGGGCGTTGCGATCGCATATGACTGCAGAAACTTCTCACCTGAATTTGCTGATGTTGCTGCTCTTACACTTGCTGCAAACGGCATCAAGGCTTATCGTTTCGAGTCACTCAGACCGACACCTGAGCTTTCATTTGCAGTAAGATATCTCGGATGCACAGCAGGTATAAATATTACAGCCAGCCATAATCCGCCTGAATATAACGGTTACAAGGTTTACTGGGAGGATGGCGCACAGATTACGCCTCCAAATGATACAGGCATCATGGACTGTGTTAAGGCTATCAAAATTGAAGATGCCAAGACTATGGATAAGGAAGCTGCAATAGCTGCAGGTCTTTACATCACAATCGGTAAAGAGGTTGACGATGCTTACATAGCTGAGCTTAAGAAGGTTATCATCCATCAGGATGCAATAGATAAATACGGTAAGGATATAAAGGTTGTTTATTCACCACTTCACGGAACAGGAAATATCCCTGCAAGAAGGATCCTTGCAGAGATCGGTTTCCCTAATGTTTACGTAGTTCCTGAGCAGGAGCTGCCTGACGGAAACTTCCCGACTGTTTCATATCCAAACCCTGAAGCTAAGGAAGCCTTCGAGCTTGCTCTTAAGCTTGCCAAGGAGGTTGATGCAGACCTTGTACTTGCTACTGACCCTGATGCTGACAGACTTGGCGTTTATGTTAAAGATGCAAAGAGCGGAGAATATATCTGCCTTACTGGAAATATGTCAGGAAGCCTTCTTGCTGAGTATGAGCTTTCGCAGGTCGCCGCAACAAGAGGTATCCCTGAGGATGCAAAGCTTGTTAAGACTATCGTTACAACAAACCTTGTTGATCAGGTTGCCAAGGCTTACGGCGTTGAAGAGGAAGAGTGTCTCACAGGCTTTAAGTGGATCGGAAGAAGGATCCTTGCATACGAGAACGAAGGCCGCGGAACCTATCTCTTCGGATTTGAGGAAAGCTACGGCTGCCTTATCGGAACACATGCAAGAGATAAGGATGCTATCGTTGCTACAATGGCTCTCTGCGAAGCAGCGGCTTATTACAAGTCACAGGGTAAGACTCTCTGGGATGCGATGATAGATATGTATGAGAAATACGGCTACCACATTGATGCGATCACAACGATCACCATGAAGGGTATCGAGGGTATTGCCAAGATCGGTGCCATCATGGAAGCGCTCCGCGCAAATACACCTTCAGAGATCGCCGGCTACAAGGTACTTGCAGTCAGAGATTACCAGAAGGATACGATCACAGATTTTGCAACAGGTGCTGTAAAGCCTACAGGACTTCCAAAGTCAAATGTAGTTTACTACGAGCTTTCAGATGATGCATGGCTCTGCGCACGTCCATCGGGAACCGAGCCAAAGATCAAGTTCTATTATGGAGTTAAGGGAACATCCCTTGAAGATGGCAGAGAGAAATCAGAGAAGTTTGCTGAAGAGGTTCAGAAGATTATCAGCAGCTTAGAGTAGATATTATGATCATCAGGGCTGTCACATTGTTATGTGGCAGCCCTGTGTTGTTTTGAATAAAAGAATTGGTAAATTTGAATGAAGGACAGAATAAAAACTGTATTTAAATATATATCCGTATATGTTGTTACAGCTGCGGCACTGACCGGACTGCTTGTTTTGGCTGCGTTGATCCCTCGGAGCAGTATAGAGAATAATGTCAGGAAGTCGGCGGAATATCTCGGAAACAGAGATGTCTACGAGATAAAGGTAAAGGGAAATAATGCAAGCTGGATAGACCGGTATGCCGACTCCATCCTTATCGGAATAGCTTATCAGTATGACAATGAGAAACCTCTTGAGTCTGTTATGTGGTCAGCTTATTACTGTGACTTTACGGTAGATGAGAATATCAATCTTCTGACTGCCGTCAGGGAAAATAAAGAGGCAAATAAGCAGTATATGAGATACTGGCACGGTTCAAATGTCGTAGTCAGAACACTGCATCTTTTTCTTTCGATAAAGGGTATCTATATCTTAAATGCAATCCTGCTGGCAATTCTCCTGGGGGTACTCATATATCTTTTGGTCAGAAATAAAGCATATATTCCGGCTGTCGGGCTGGTTGCAGGACTTGTTGCGACATCATCCTGGTTTGTTCCTTTATCGCTGGAATATACCTGGACCTTCTACATCATGCTCGTGATGTCGATCATAATGGTTGTAAGAGAAACCGGTGGAACGATACGGAATGATAATAGAAAAGCAAACAAGGACGGCAGTAACAGCGGGAATAATAAAGATAATCACAGGTATGTTAATGGAGGAAAGAACCTCGGAACAGCATTTATGATCTGCGGTATGGTGACCTGCTTTATGGATTTCCTGACCACAGAGATACTTACACTGCTCGTGCCGCTTCTGATCGTTTTATATTTTCGTCGAACCAGTACATTGCAACAGAGTACAGAGTATAGCAGGAGTGAAGGATCATCAAAAAGCTCAGCAGGGCGTCATAAAACCACAGATGCTTCAGGGAAGAGATCAAAGGATAGCGGATCAACAGATGGCTCAGATAATGGATCGTTTGGATGGAGGAAGGCGGCTGTCCCTGTATTAACCTGGGGCATCGGATATGCGGGAATGTGGCTGACAAAATGGCTTATGGCGGCAGCGGTTCTCGGCAGGGATGTAACGCCTTACGTTAAGGAGAATCTTAAAGAGAGATTTGGAGGCAAGCTCAGCTTCGACCTAGGGCTTTGGGATTACCTGAAGGGCGCGGTCACCAGAAACTTCAGGATACTTCTGCCATGGAGCTTTGGAGGATTCGGTATAGTAGCAGTGCTGCTTATCTGCTTTGCAGCGGTATATTTATGCTATGTTTACAGGAAGGAAAGTATCAGAGGAAAATATATCCTGATGTGCGCAGTGATTGCTGTTATTCCATGCGTTAGATATCTGATTCTGCATAATCATTCGTTTCTGCATTATTTTTTCACCTTCAGGTCACAGATAGCGTTGATTATGGCTGCGGTTCTGATCGTAGGTGAGATCATAGATTTTGACGATCTGCTGCAGAGAAGCGGAAGGAAAAAACGTACTGCCGGGAAGAAGAAAACAGGCAGAAGATAATCCACAGAGACAGGCAAAAAGACAGATAATTTACAGGTCTCTTAGGAAAACCGGCAGGATTGGGCGTGTTAAAGATTATAATGTGAGGGTTAAAAAGAAATAATGAAGTTTAGAAACAGAGAAGAACTTGATATATCGATCGTTCTGCCGTGCCTGAATGAAGAGGCAACGGTCGGAGCCTGTGTGGATGAAGCCTTTGGTATTATCAGGAGAGCCGGCCTTGACGGAGAAGTCATAGTTGTTGATAATGGCTCAACCGATGCTTCGGCGGCAATTGCCGATGAACATGGTGCGAAGGTTGTTACCGAGCCAAGGCGCGGCTACGGAAGGGCTATAAGAACTGGCTTCAGAGAGAGCCGGGGCAGAGTTGTTGTTATGGTTGATAGCGATACTACGTATGATCTTGGCAGCGTTCCGGGTATGTATAAGCTTCTTGCAGGCGGAAAATACGACATGATCATGGGAGACAGATTTGCCGGCGGCATCGAGAGGGGTGCGATTCCTCTTTCTCATAAGATCGGAGCGAAAGGGCTGTCCTTTATTGCGAGACTCAGATTCAGGACAAAGGTCAGAGATTTTCACTGTGGTCTCAGAGCTTTCAGAAGAGACGCTCTTGAGCAGATGAAGCTTCGGACGACCGGAATGGAATTTGCGACCGAGACTGTTGCGGAGGCTGTCAGAAGAAATCTGAGGATCGGACAGGTAGCTGTTCGGCTGAGAAGGAGCAAGGCTCCTCGCAGTTCAAAGCTCAATACCATAAGAGATGGTCTGAGGCATCTGAGATATATTATGCGATGAGATGAACTGATGTATTTGTAATTGTAGTTTGATGAAGAAGCAATCTGATGATCCGGCATTTTGATTCGCTGAGACAGATAAATATAAACATGAAATCGAATTAGCTGATGTCTCGACATAATAGATTTTCGAGCATAGTGCATAGTAAAAAAATGATGAGAATAAGTATCACTTGCTATTGCAGTCGGACAATTCTTTGTGGTATTATGAGAAACGTAGATTTGTCTTTAAATCTACAATATGAGTTATAAAAACAGATATGTATAAATAAGTCAAGAAACAGGAGGGATGTGTAGTGAAAGGAAAAAGTACAAGGAAGGGAAGGAGAAAAAGCTTCTTAGCGCTCTGCCTCGCCGCAGCGATGGCGTTCTGCTATAATGTGCCGGCGTTTGCGGATACGTATGAAGTCAATCCGGATTATAAGACGGATGACTGGGAAAATGCGGAGCGTGATACCGACAACCCTGAAGGAATAAGCTATGATGAGGACCTTGTAGGGAAAGTGGTATTCGGTGGCGATGAATTGAGATTAAATGAAAAGAGTGGCGCACCGGTAGCATATAATCCTAACAACGATAATTCGTGGGTTACTATATGTAATAGTCAATTCTTGCATGATGGTGAGTACGATGGTTATTATGGCGGTGATTTTGCCACTACCATACCGATCATGATCGTGGATGGTGAAGGAAAGTATAAATTACGGTGGCCGGATTATTATCCAGATGCAGACTCTTATTATGCTGATTATGATAAAGCAACAACTGTCAAGTCATGGATGATTACTGAGATAAAGACGAGAAGGGAATCTGCAAACTTGATTTGTTTTTACTTCAGTTTAGAGCCGGTTGAAACGTTTGAGCTGATATACAATATTGATGAAGATAATTCCTACTCAGAGCTCACGGTTGTCGGTAAGGATATAGGGCTTCTCTCTGTGGATGATGTTATCGAAGAACTTGAGTATGAGCTTCCTACCGGCTATGCTGTTACAGGCTGGTATGACAATGACGAATTTAATGGTGATCCTGTCGAAACTATCAATCATGAAACCAAAGATGAAGTCAATCTTTATGCCAAGATTGAAAAAGAAGAGTATACGATCAAATATGAAACCAACGGCGGTGAGTTTGTTGAAGGATATGAAGCTCCTGAGGCATACACTGTAACCGATAAGGTTACCCTTCCTGGAAAGAATGATATTTCTAAAGAAGGAGAGGAATTCCTCGGCTGGTATGATAACGAGGATCTCGATGGTAATCCTATAAAAACTATTAAAAAGGGTTCAACAGATAACAGGACCTTCTATGCAAAGTTCGCTCCTCATGAATATGTTATGGAGAACGCAGATGAATATCAGCAGGGTTCGGATGAGGATTTTGTGATCACAATTCCGGATGCTGAGAAGGATGATGTTGTAAGCGTTTTAATAGGCGAAACAGAGCTTGATCCTTCAGATTATGATGTAACTGAAGAGGATGGAGATGTTGTTATAAAGATTAAGCCTGATGCTATGGATGATCTTGATGCAGGAGATAATGATATCGAAGTTAAGCTTAAGGATGGCGTTGCTGAAGGCAGTGTAAATATTCTTGAAGCAGTTGATCCCGGTCAGGAAGAGTTTAAGGTTACTTTCGTAACAAACGGCGGTGTATTTGCTGACGGTTATGATGTTCCGGAGAAATATACCTCTGCTGACGGACTCGTACTTCCAACCGGTGATGACATCTCTAAAGAGGGAGAGGAATTCCTCGGCTGGTATGCGAATAAGAATCTTACAGGTGATCCTGTAACTGAGATCGCCAAGGATAGCAAGGGTGATAAGACCTTCTATGCAAAATTCGCTTCTCGTGAATATGATATGGAGAACGCAGATGAATATCAGCAGGGCTCAGATGAAGATTTTGAGATCACGATCCCGGATGCCGATAAGGATGATGTTGTAAGTGTTAAAATAGGTGGAACAGAGCTTGATCCTTCAGATTATGATGTAACTGAGAAGGACGGCAACGTTATTATAAAGATCGGTCCTAAGGCTATGGACGAGCTTGATGACGGTGAGAATGATATCGAAGTTCAGCTGAGTGATGGTGCGGCTGAAGGCAGTGTTGTAGTTGTTGAGAAGATTGATCCTGAACAGGATGAGTTCAAGGTTACTTTCGTGACAAATGGCGGTGTATTTGACGATGACTATGAGATTCCTGAGAAATACACTGTTGACGAAGGTCTTGTTCTTCCGACAAAGGCAGTGATTTCCAAGATTGGAAATGAATTCCTTGGTTGGTATACTAATAAGAAATTTACAGGTAATCCTGTAACTGAGATTGCTAAGGATACCAAGGGTGATAAGACATTCTATGCAAAATTCGCTCCGCATATCTATGATGCAGAGGCTGAACCTGAGTATTTGAAGGATTGCGGAGAGGTATATGTAGTCCGTATACTGGATGTTGACAAGAGTGAGCTTATTGGAGTGACTGTAGATGGCGATGAGCTTGATATTACAGATTCATCGATCATGAAGGTAACAGACGGTTCGACTCTGGTTACATTTACACCGGACTTTATGGATACTCTCGATTTGGGCAATCATGGGATGAGATTTGATTTTAAGGAAGGCTATGCCGAAATAACCTTTAAAGTTGTTGAGAAAAACACCGACGATCCAACTGATGAACCAACCGAGGAACCAACAGATGAACCGACGGATGAGCCAACTGAGGAACCAACAGATGAACCGACGGATGAGCCAACAGACGAACCGACAGACGATCCGACAGACGAACCGACAGACGATCCGACAGACGAACCGACAGACGATTCGACAGATACACCGGCAGACAATCCGTCAGATGGCAATGATACTCCGGCTGAAACAGATAGCGGAGATGATATAGCTACATCAGATAATGAAGGCGGTTCTTCCGAGAATGAAAAGGCCAGAGATGCATCTATTGATGAAGCATCTTCAGGCGATGCGGGTCAGGGAACAGACGGAACGACAAATCAGGACAGCAACGCTAAAACAGGTGATGACTTCCATATGGATCTTGCACTTATTATGCTTGCAATAGGCGTTATGGGTGCAGCGATCACACTGATCATAAAGAAGAAAGAGAACGGCAGGGAAGAATAAAATTGCCTGAAAAAAATTACAGGATGTGAGTTTAAAAGCTCGCATCCTGTTTTTTATGTGTGATAACAAGTTCACTGTTCCGTAACGTGTTGTTTTGCTGCGGTAATAAGCTTATTTACAGGTTTTCATTACCATGATAATCTGTGGAGTTCTCCGACAGTTTCGAGTCCTGCGAAATCCATCTGACGAAGTGCCTCGAACGTAACGATGGCAACTGAATCCGCAAGGTTCAGAGAACGTTCTCCGGGCATCATCGGGATACGTATACAGCTACCCGGGTGTTTGACAAGTATTTCCTCGGGGATTCCGGCACTTTCTTTGCCAAACATGATATAGCAGTCGTCTGTATATTTCACATCTGTATAGCGGTTCTTCGCTTTGGTTGTGGCGAAGAACATATTATCCCCTGCTGCAGGGTTTTTCTCCAGAAAGTCATTATAATCAAGATATCTCTCATAATTCAGCCGAGGCCAGTAATCCAGCCCGGCTCTTTTTACTGCCTTCTCTGACAGATGAAAACCAAGTGGTTCGATAAGATGAAGCTTTGAACCTGTTATAACGCAGGTTCTTCCGATGTGCCCTGTGTTTGCGGGCATTTCCGGTTCAAAAAGGACTATATTTATCATTTCTGATTCTCCTGTATTTAGACGTGATATCCGAATCATAGCACCAAAGCGGTGAATTTCCAAGATGTAATGATTATTTTGAGATATATTTCTCGATTGTAATCCGGGATTCACAGAGGATGCCATTCTCGGAGGATGTGGCATGATAAATTGCCCTTAAACGGTTGAAAAACGGGATCTGAAAAGTTATAATGATTACAAATAGTTAATATATATACACTAATTATATATATAATGGTATATTTAACGTATATACCGGTAATGAAAGGGTGAAAGCAAGCTGGGAGTAACGGTAAAAAAGAAATTGTAAACAATCAGCGAGGAAAAGTGAGGGATGATTTATGACTATAGAAGAAATGAAGAGCAGAAAAAAAGAATTGGGCTATTCAAACAAAAGGCTGTCGGAGGAATCGGGAGTGCCGGTTGGGACGATTCAGAAGATTTTTAGTGGGGAGACGAATTCACCAAGATATGATACTGTTCAGGCGCTTGAGCGTGTTCTTTGCTATGCGAATGAATTTGGCAGGTTTATGAATGCGGATGAACTTGGAGAACCGACGGTTGCTTATAATTATGATGCCGATCATAGCAGGGGGCAGACGACTGAGAGTGTTGGGCAGGCTGGAGACAAACGCAGATGTGAAATCGGATATTTGCCGGGTGAAACAGGGCGGAAGAGAGCTCTTGATGTCAAATATTATGATGGCGAATGGACGATAGAGGAGTATCTTGCGTTCCCGGAGGGGACACGTGTAGAACTGATCGATGGAAGATTCTATGATATGGCCGCACCTACCACGATACATCAGACTATTGGTCTGGAAATAGGCACTATATTAAAAAATTATGTAAGAAATAATAACGGGAACTGTGTTCCTTTTGTGGCACCTACAGATGTTCAGCTTGACTGTGATAACAATACTATGGTTCAGCCGGACGTACTTGTTGTATGTGACAGAAAAAAGATTACGAAGGAGCGCATTGTTGGTGCTCCGGATTTTGTCGTGGAGATCGTGTCGCCGAGTAATGCGGTGATAGACGTACTTATTAAGCTTCAGAAATACAAAAATGCCGGAGTCAGAGAGTACTGGATAGTCTTTCCGGACCATAAATCAGTGATGGTTTATGACTTTGCAAAGGAGCAGAATCAGAAGATTTACTCATTTGAAGATACCATTCCGGTCGGAATATGGGATGGAAAGTGTGAGGTTGATTTTAAATATATCTATAGCCAGGTGGAGTATATGTATGAGGATTGATGAGATATTTCAATTTCTTGACAGGATAAAATCAATAGTATAAACTATAAAAAAATAGTCAAAATAGCGCTAAACAGTAAAACCATATGCAAAAACATATAGAACAGTAAAAGAAATGCCAAAAACAGGTAAAACAGTAAATAACTATAAAAAAGTTTTGAAACAGTAAAAGATATTTTGAGGAGAGGGTTGTTATGAATAATCCATATTCGCTGGTATTTGGAATCGAGCCTTCTGAAAGGGTTCCAAGAATTGAAAAGAAAAGGGAGATAGTAAATTCATTCCTTGAAAATACCCAGAGAGTATACATGATCACCGGCATCAGAGGATCCGGAAAAACTGTATTTATGACGGGAATCAGAAAGACTTTTCAGGAAATGGAAGATTGGGTCACAGTAGAGCTTAGTACCGAAAAAGATATGCTCAGTAGTCTTGTCGGAAAGCTTGCTAATAATGAAAGCTTAGTGTCTATATTCAAAAGTGCGAAGATCAATCTGTCATTTCTGGGTTTCGGGCTGGAGATAAAAGGTACGGCGCCAATTACTGATACGGAAGTTGCTGTTCAGAGGCTGCTTGAAGCGCTGAAGAAAAAAGGAAAGAAGCTTCTGGTCGCTGTCGATGAAGCAGTTGATAACAAGTATGTTCGTGAATTTGTGAGCGTATTTCAGATTCTGATACGTGATGAGCTGCCGATATATCTCCTTATGACAGGACTTTTTGAAAATATTGATGAACTTCAAAACGAGAAGAATCTGACATTTCTTCACAGAGCACCGAAGATACCTCTTGGACCTTTGAATATCGGTACTATGGCAGAAAGCTACAGGCGCGAGCTTAAGGTTAGTGATGATGTTTCCGTCAAAATGGCTCAGCTTACAAAGGGATATTCGTTCGCGTTCCAGGTGCTGGGATATTGCTCATGGGAAAATGGTGGAGATTATGAGAAGGCTTTGCCGATGGCAAAACAGTATCTTGAAGAATATGTTTATGACAAAATATGGTCTGAGCTGTCGGCTAAGGATAAGAAAATTCTTTACGGAGCGGCGAAGACTCCTTCCGGCGTAGTTAAAGAAATCAGAGACTTTCTTGGTTTGGGTTCAAATGAATTCACTCCTTATAAAAAAAGGCTTATCAGAAAAGGAATAATAAGTGAGGAGAGCGGATATGCTCGATTCACATTACCATTTTTTGACAGATTTGTAATAGAAAACTATTACTAGAATCAGCTATCTTGCCGCTGATGTCATGTTCAGACTGTCAAATAACCTCTGGAGCAGTTGTCTTTTGTTGCTGTCGTATATGATATAACTGTTGATGACCGGTGTATCAAAATCGCGGAGCTTAACTTTGCGAAGCTGTTTGGTTTTGATATATGCGTCCGCCATATCCTGAGGCAGGAAGGTATAGTTGTCCTGTCCGAACAGATAAGGCACTATCTTCATACAGTCGTCGATCTCAAGTTCAAATTGGTGGAATTTAGGGAAGAGTTTTCTGATATACTGCCCTACATCCTGCAGAGCGAAATTACACATGAGATACTTTTCGTTGATAAGCTCGGCTCTGGTGATCCCTTTGGTGTATTTTTTATTACCGATGTCGGTCACGAGAACAAGCTTGTCCTGCTTGAAAAGTTCACATGTGTATTTTGCTTTGTTAAGGGGCAGATATGTAAAAACCATATCAAGAATGTCGTTCTGAAGCTGATCGATCAGGTTGTTTGAGAGGCCGATGGAAATCTTCAGTGAATCCTCGGGATGAGCGTTTCTGTATTTGAGCAGTAATGAGGCCAGATGTGCTTCATAAATCGAGTCGGCGCTGCCTATCCTGATGTGGCTGTCGAAATGCTTATTTGAAGCAATCTCTGCCAGAGAATTGTCGGTAAGCTCGATAACCTTCTCGGCGTAGTCCTTGAATTTCTCCCCTTCCGGAGTCAGCTTGACACTTCTGTTGGTCCTTTCGAAGAGCTTTATATGGAGCTCTCTTTCAAGCTCGTTTATTCTGTTTGTCACGGTTGACTGGGCTACAAAAAGCTGATCGGCCGTTCTTGTGTAGCTCTTTGTCTCGGACAGGTTTATGAAGGTTCTTAATGATTCTATATCCATTTTATCTCACCGTTTTCCTTTGTATTTATTGAATGGTTCTATGCGTTCGTGGTTGGTATGTTCATGGTGATGTACCATATTTTTTCTACTGATCATATTGTTTCTGTCAGGCATCATCTGTAGTTTGATCGATGTGTTAGTTGATCGTGTGAGAATATAATAATTCGTTTTATCGATAAATGCAATCAGAATTATTCATTTTACACATAGTGAAATATATGCTACAACTTGAAACATGTTGAAGTATACAACAGGCAAAACAGATCAAGATTATAAAGACATGATAGATCAGCATCACAGGATAACAGGAATCATCAGTATGAATTGTCTTAATAAACATGTGTAATAGAGAAAAAGATCAGGAGGAACGAAGATGCACGATATAATCCTTAGCAGTAAAACCAATAAGCTTGAGCAGGATCCGTATATTTATCAGCTTCAGGACGTTGACAGTCCGGAGCTTTTCAGGGAAATGTTCCCTTACACGGAAACGCCGAAGATCGCATTTAATTACCGAAGAGTGCCGGAAAATATGCCGGAGGATATATTTATCACCGATACAACCTTCAGAGACGGCCAGCAGTCGAGAGCTCCTTATACGACCGAGCAGATGGTTCACATCTATAAGCTGCTGAATAAGCTTGGCGGTCCGAAGGGAATGATCCGTCAGACCGAGTTTTTCGTCTATTCTGAGAAGGACAGAAAAGCACTGGAAAAATGCATGGAGCTTGGATATGAGTTCCCCGAGATAACAACCTGGATAAGGGCGTCGAAGAAGGATTTTGAACTTGTAAGATCGATCGGCGTTAAGGAAACAGGAATCCTTGTCAGCTGCTCGGACTATCACATCTTCCACAAGATGGGACTGACTCGTAAGCAGGCGATGGACAAATATCTCGGAATCGTTTCTGAATGTATCGAGGCCGGACTTCGCCCGAGATGCCATTTTGAAGATATAACTCGTGCTGATTTCTATGGCTTTGTTGTACCTTTTGCTAACAAGCTTATGGAGCTTTCTAAAGAAAGCGGAGTTCCTGTTAAGATAAGAGCCTGCGATACCATGGGCTATGGCGTACCGTATCCGGGAGCTGCTCTTCCGAGAAGTGTTTCAGGAATCATTTACGGCCTTCAGCATTATTCGTCAGTACCATCGGAAATGATCGAATGGCATGGCCACAACGACTTCTACAAGGGTGTTGTTAATGCGACCACTGCATGGATGTACGGAGCCGGTGCGGTAAACTGCTCGCTCCTCGGTATCGGTGAGAGAACCGGAAATGTACCGCTCGAGGCTATGGTCTTCGAATATGCTTCCCTCCGAGGCCATCTGAACGGCATGGATCCACGTGTGATCACTGAGATTGCCGAGTATTTACAGGATGAGACCGGTTATAAGATCCCGCCGATGACACCTTTTGTCGGAGCTGATTTCAATCTGACCAGAGCAGGAATACATGCTGACGGAATGATGAAGAATCCTGAGATTTATAACATCTTCGACACCGAAACAATACTGAACAGGCCGCCGAAGGTATCCGTTACCAATACTTCCGGAGTTGCCGGAATAGGCTTCTGGGTTAATGCATACAGAAAGAAGCACGGCGAAGCAGAGCTCGCCAAGGATCATCCTATTGTCAGGAAGATATATGAATGGGTTACTTCCGAATACGACGGCGGAAGAGTTACGATGATCAGCGATGAAGAACTCGTTAAGAAATATAATGAAAATCTTGAGTTGTTGTGATAATATTTTCGTTGTGATGGTCATGCGCGGATCACTGCATACATGCGAAAATAGTGGTTATTGCAGAACATGTGATGAAGAGAGCAATATTGAATAGTGAGATAAAATAGAATAACATCCGGAGGAATAAAGAAATGGAAAAGAAACCGTTTGTAACAAAAGAACAGATCGAGGAAATCGTGAAGAAATATCTTACACCTTTCCACATTTACGATGAGAAGGGAATACGTGAAAATGCAAGAAAGATGAGAGAGGCATTCTCCTGGAATAAGGGCTTTAAGGAGTATTTTGCAGTAAAGGCAACTCCGAATCCAAGCATCCTTAAGGTGCTTCATGAAGAGGGCTGCGGAACAGACTGCTCTTCAATGGCTGAGCTTGTGATGTCACACAAGATCGGTCTTTCCGGAAATGATATCATGTTTTCGTCAAATGATACTCCTGCCGAAGAATTTGCATACGCAGCAGAGATCGGTGCAACGATCAATTTTGATGATATAACACATATTCCTTTTGCAAAGGAAGCCTGCGGCGGTATACCTAAGAGAGTTTCCTGCAGATACAATCCGGGCGGAGTTTTCACTCTCGGAGAGAGCAAGGAAGGCTTCCAGGTTATGGATAACCCGGGAGATGCAAAATACGGAATGACCAAGGATCAGCTTATGGAGGCTTATTCGACTCTTAAGGCTGAGGGCGCCGAGGAGTTCGGAATGCACGCATTTCTTGCAAGTAATACACTCTCAAATGATTATTATCCTGCGCTTGCAAAGATCCTCTTCGAGCTTGCGGTGGAAATAAAGGAGAAGACCGGCGTTAAACTCGGTTTCATCAACCTTTCCGGCGGTGTTGGTATAGCTTATAAGCCTGAGCAGGAAGCAAATGACATCATGAAGATCGGTGAGGGCGTTAAGAAGGTTTACGAGGAGGTTCTCGTTCCTGCAGGAATGGGAGATGTTGAGATCTATACAGAGCTCGGACGTTTCATGCTTGCTCCTTACGGACACCTTGTTACAAAGGCTATCCATGAGAAGCATATTTACAAGGAGTATATCGGTGTTGATGCCTGCGCAGCTAACCTCATGAGACCGGCAGTTTACGGTTCATATCACCATATAACAGTGCTCGGCAAGGAGAATGCACCGCTCGATCACGTATATGATGTGACAGGTTCGCTCTGTGAGAACTGCGATAAATTTGCCATCGACAGAAACCTTCCGAAGATCGATATGGGCGATTATCTTGTAATCCATGATACCGGAGCTCATGGCTTCGCTATGGGCTATAACTACAACGGACGTCTCTGGTCGGCAGAGCTCCTTCTTCGTGAGAACGGTGATGTTACACTGATCCGCCGCGCCGAGACCATTGACGACTATTTCGCCACACTCGATGGTTTCTGGGATGCGCTGTAGAAGAGCACAAAAAATGCTCGGACAATTTTGTCCGAGCATTTTTTGTGAAATGTCTTATCGCGGCAGCTTCTCCGGCTGTGGATATTCAACACCCTGAGTATCGATCACGATGCTCTGGATCTTCTGCTCTACGACAGGCTTGTCGCCCCAGCCTGTACGGGTTGTAGCGATCGCATTTACCACATCCATGCCCTCGGTAACCTTACCGAATGCAGCATACTGTCCGTCAAGATGAGGAGCATCCATATGCATGATGAAGAACTGCGATCCTGCTGAATCAGGATTCATTGAACGAGCCATTGAGAGAACACCTGCCGTATGACGAAGATCGTTCCTAAAGCCGTTGGCTGCGAACTCACCCTTGATAGAATATCCCGGTCCGCCTGTTCCGCGTCCTTCAGGACATCCGCCCTGAATCATGAAACCGCTGATAACTCTGTGAAATATAAGGCCGTTATAGAATCCGGAGTTGGCCAGTGAGATGAAATTGTTCACTGTATTTGGTGCGATTTCCGGATAAAGTTCAAACTTGATCACACCGCCGTCTGCCATTGTTAAAATTCCTGTTGGATTTGCCAAAATTGTATCATCCTTTCTTGAAATTAATAATAAAAGATGGTAATATAATAACATTAATGTAAAATTACTTCAAGTGTGTCCATTTTTCGATTGATGACAGGTTTGAGTTGTCACGCAAAACGTATTTTTTACTTGTATTGTCAGAAAATATGCGTGCCGGGAAACAGCTTGAGAGTAGGAGAAAACATAATAAATCATGAATATCAGAAAAGTATCGGTAAAAATAGTTAAGTGGATCATCGCAATAATTGTTTCCGTTATGCTCTTCCATGTGGTGAAGGATTACGTAATGGATATATACGATGATTATCAGAAGGAGTACACCAACACCCAGATTACTCAGGGCAAGGATGTCGTGGTTGAGATTCCGGAAGGAGCCTCAGAGAAGGACATCGCGAAGATTCTTAAGAGGAAGGGGCTTATCAAATACAAGACCGCATTTACAAGGAGACTGTCAAGTTCCGAATACAGCGGAAAGCTGAAGAGCGGTATTTATACACTTAATACCGGCATGAATACCCTCGAGATGATGAGGATCATGTCAGAAGAAAAAGAGGTCGAGGGACCTATCGACAAGCTGACCATACCGGAGGGCTTTTCGATAGACCAGATAGCGGAAAGGTGCGAGGAACAGGGCATCTGCTCTAAGAGCGAATTCATTAAAGCAGTGAAGTCTGTAACTTCAACCGATTTCGGATATCTCGCAGAAGTACCGAGTGGTGCGGATGTCAGATACAGGCTTGAGGGATTCCTCTTCCCGGCGACCTATGATATTTACAAGGACACGACTCCGGAAATGCTCGTAAGAGAGATGCTCAGGGCATTTAAGAGCCGTTATACCGACAGCATGGCAGAGAGAGCTGAGGAGCTCGGACTTACAAATTATGAGGTTATCATACTTGCTTCCATGCTTGAGAGGGAGTGCAAGGTACCAAAGGAGAGAGCTTACATAGCAGGTGTTTATTATAACCGTCTCGATGATGAGATGCTGCTTCAGGTCGATCCGACGGTGCTTTATCCGCTTACGAATGGTATGTACAATAAGTCGGTCGTTACCTACGATGATCTGGAGCTCGACTCTCCATATAACACCTACAAATACGAGGGACTTCCGGTAGGACCTATCTGTAATCCGGGCTATGCCTGTATCGATGCGGTACTTCATCCGAAGGATACAGATTATTACTATTATCGCCTGATTGATGAAGAGAAGGGTAATCACAGATTTAGCCGTTCATTTGAGGAACATGAGAATAACGAAGGCGATGACATAAGTGAGATGACCACCGAAGAGCAGAATGAAGATTCGGATGATGGCGACGGCGATGATGATGACGATGATGATGAAGGCGGAAGTGACGATTGGTAGGAAACGGTTCATCATATCGATGTATAAATAAATAAGTTTCGAATGAGGACAGGTAGTGATTACGGCTGCCGGACGCAGATGACTGACTGCATGGTTTGGAGCGTGACAGTGGATCGGAACAAAAGTGCGGCTTCAGCAGAAGATGCAATAATAGCATAAAAAGAGACAGAATATATATAGAGCAGGAGGAGACAGGTTGACATGAGAAATTTTAGCTTTGCAGTAAAAAACATTGGGGATGAGCGCTATCTCACATATACGATCGGGGAAGGCTGTGAGGTTGACGAAGATGTTCTCGAAGCTATGGAAGAGGACGGCCTCGAAGAGCTTGTTAGTGTTATTTACGAAGAGGATGATGACTTTGATTATCTGACCTATGATGTAACCGGCAAGACAGAGCTTGGTGACTTTACCAAGAGAGCCATGAATAAAACACAGGTATTTACGATACTGAGAAATATTTCACTCGGACTCGTAACACTTAAGGAAGAGGCTATTCACCTCTCATATATTCTCCTGAACAAGAAATTTGTATATATAGATCCTGAAACATTAGGTATACAGTTCCTGTGTCTGCCTGTAGAAAGTGACGGATCGCTCAGTATAGAGTTCAAGGGCTTTATCAGACAGCTCCTGGCACATATGAGATTTGATGTTAACGAAGACCTGTCTTATGTCGGACAGCTTCTGACATATATTAACAGCGACGCCTTCAATCTGCGTGGACTGATCGGACTTACCGAAGCCATTATGGAGGATTCGGGAATCGGTTTTGAGGAAGAAGGTTCCATCGCAACGGATGACGGAACAGAGATCCTTTCCGGTTCGGGTGACGAAGAGGATACCGGAGTCGAAGGCTTTATGGAAGGCCTTAACGGTGCCGGAGATGCTCTTCCTGAGATCGGAGACGACGGAGAGGAAGAAGAGGATGACGAGCCGGTTGAATCTGTCGAGGAGATGGATATCGATAAGCTTGTGGCAGATGCTACCGGAATGCTCACACAGCGAGATAAGGAAATGATGGACGCTGCAAGAGCAGAAGCTGCGAAGGCAGAAGCAGAGAGTGAAGCTGATAAGGGTGGAAAGAATAATAAGAAGGCGGCTACAGAGGAAGAGGTTAAGGAACGCATCGAGGAGATCGTAAACAGCGGCGCACCTAAGAAGGAGCAGGGACTTACCGAATATCTGAAGAACGAAGAGCTTGACGAGGTTGTTCCGAACAGACCGCATGTTCAGACCAAGAATATCAGAGTCAACAGAGCCGCACTTGTACAGAATGCAGCTGATGATGGTGTTTCTGAAGAAGGAACAGCTGATATCGAGGTTGCAGGCGAATCAAGAAAGAGAGATTCCGGTGAAGCGGTAATCGAGAATATAGATGAAGTTGCTAATAATCAGGAGAAATCAAGCGCTGTAGGACAGGGTACACTTTCGAAGGCACAGACAGCAGGTGGCTCTATCTTCGGAGGCGGCGCTACGATCAGCATCAATCCTTACATAATCCGTGTAAATACAGAAGAGAGAGTTATGATAAACAAGAATCTGTTTAAGATCGGTAAGGCAAACAGAGGTGTTGATTATTCCGTTACAGGTAACGGTGCTATCTCCAGACAGCACGCTTTCATCACCAAGAAGGAAGATGGATATTACATCAAGGATAACAAGTCTACCAACCATACATATGTTAATAATGAGCAGGTTGGCGATGGAGAAGAGGTTCTCCTGAAGAACAACTGCAAGATCAGGCTTGGAGACGAGGAGTTTATTTTTAAACTTGGTTAATTATATATCGAAGGACTGTTATGAGAACCTTTTTTAGGGTTCTCATAAAGTCGTTTTTAAAAGCAGACATTTTTTTACGTATTTTCGTAGAAAATCAGGGGATTTTTACGAAAGATCAAATATCGTTTCAGGAGGAAGTATAATGGGGAAGATTGTTGAAACACATGAAAATGGCAATGTAATTCTTAAATATGAGCTGGATCTGATTGATGATGTTGATGTAACTGCAGCTGATAAGCTGAGCAAGGAGGTTATTCCGGGAGTTGCGCCTATCAAGTTAAATGATGACAAGAGCATCACGGCAGTGGCAGCGGATTATCCGAACCTTGAGACCTTCAGCAAGAAAGAGAGAAACAAGACAGATGTCCTCAGACTTATGGACGGACTTGTCAAGGCTTTCAGCATCGGACCTAAAGGAATACAGATAAGCTATATTTTGAAGGATGCAAGCAAGATATTTGTTAATCCTGAAACACTTGAAGTTATCTGCGTGGCTATCCCGGTTAAGAAGGATGCCATTGCGATAAAAGATATTTCTGACTTTTTCAGAAGCGTACTTGCAATGCTCAGATTTGATCTCGCAGACAGAGATAACTATGTTGCAAGACTTTTTAACGAAATAAACGGATATAATTTTACACTTGCCGGTTTTGGAAATACGGTAAAACAGATGATGAGCGAGGCAGGCATAAGAGAGTTCGTTCCACAGGCCGCAGCTGCTCCTCAGTCGGTTAATCCGGGCAAGATAAACCGCATGGAACTTATGAGAAATCGTGCACAGCAGGCACCTTACGGACAGCCTCCGTTTGGCCAGCCGCCTTATGGTCAGATGCCATACGGACAGCCGCCACAGGGAGTTCCGGGGGCACAGCCACCGATGGGACAGCCGGGTCAGATGCCTCAGGGAATGCCTCCTCAGGGCGGACCACAGCAGGGAATGAGACCGCAGGGTATGCCGCCACAGGGAAT
>CAMNMC010000049.1 GCA_946544235.1 uncultured Lachnospiraceae bacterium
TATACAAAAAACCGTGCGGCTGGCTTCGTGAAGAACCAATAGGCGTTACCTCAGCAGTTAACTCAACCCAGGCACCCTCACGTCACCCAGAAGGTTCTACTTAGTGCTGCTTTGTTCCCAACCTGACACGGTTCATAGATTTCTGTCGCGTAAGACCCAGATATCAACATCACTTACCGAGGGCAGCCCTACAGAATTCATCCCTAGGCCAGCCATCACCCCTGCTATAGCGGATTGCAGGTACAGGGCACCGCTAACTCCCCGGCTGCACGGAAATTTCAAACAATTGATAGTATAACCAAGAGAGGCTGTTACGTCAAGTTTTCTTTTTCTACGCAGACCTTTGTCTCAGATATTTTTTCATATTGCATAAATACTGTATCAGGCTTCGTCTGCTTCAGCTTTGGATTTCTGCTTTATCTTCCTCAGTTTTGAGAAAAAATCAGTGAGCATACCTGAACACTCCTCCTCACAGACTCCTCTGGTCACATTTACCTGATGATTGAATTCTTTCATATCCAGGAGATTGATTATCGAACCTGCACAGCCGGCTTTCGGATTCATACATCCGATCACAACCTCAGGGATTCTGGCCTGAACAATCGCCCCCGCGCACATCTGACAGGGTTCCAGAGTCACATACATCCTGCAGCCTTCCAGTCGCCAGTCGCCGATCACCTTCCCGGCTTTCTTCATGGCAAGGAGTTCTGCGTGGGCAAGGGTGGACTTATCCTTGTTACGCCTGTTATATCCGCGCCCTATCACTCTGTCTTCATATACTATCACGCAGCCTATCGGAACATCTCCGTTTTCCTCCGCACGTTTCGCCAGACGTATGGCCTCATGCATATATTTTTCATCTTCTGTATATTTTTTCATATCATTTTCTCTATCATAACTTCCAGCGCAGACTGCCATGCATGCTGTCTGTTTTTCAATAAATATTACTCCTGGTCATATCGTGCATCATCATCCAAACTGCAGATATGGAACATGCATCATCTCATCAGAACGGGACAAAATACATTGTTTTAAGAATACTCCCAGAAAAATATCATCAATTGTTAACAGATGATCATGGTTTCAATTTCATCAACTGAGAATATCTGCCAGCTTTGCAAATTCAGCAAGACTCAGTCTCTCTCCGCGGATATTTTCATCCAGTTCCATCTCTGCGAGAGCCTCTCCTACAGCCTCCTTGGTGATACCAGGAAGTCCCGCATTGGAAATACCATTCTTAAGAGTCTTCCTTCTCTGCTCAAAGGATGCATGGATAAGTCTGAACATAAGCTTCTCATCCTTAACCTCTACCGGAGGTTTATCATGCTTCGTAAGCCTTATTACTGCCGAACCGACTCCCGGTCTCGGAATAAAGCAGTTTGGCGGAACATTTGCAGCAATGTAGGTTTCGGAATAATACTGAACAGCCAGTGTAAGCGCACCGTAATCCTTACCGCCCGGCTCAGCATTCATCCTGTCAGCCACTTCCTTCTGAACCATGACCGTTATGCTCTCAGCCGGAATATTCTTCTCAAAAAGCCCCATGATTATAGGGGTTGTGATATAGTAAGGGAGATTGGCCACAACCTTGAGATGATGTCCTGCATTATCGTCCTTCCTGCTTCCGGCATCCTCTGAATCATCCATACTGCCATCAGCACTCTTCCCGTCACCTGCAGTTTCAGCCGGCATACCGTTCGCAACATCCCTGACAAGCGCCTCAATATCACACTTCAATATATCCTCGTTAACAACGGTAACATTGTCATAGGACGACAGGGTATCCGCAAGAATAGGCAGCAGCTTTGAGTCAATCTCAACTGCGATCACATGCCCTGCCGCTTCCGCAAGGTACTGTGTCATGGTTCCGATACCGGGACCTATCTCCAGAACAATGTCTTCCTTCGTTATCTCTGCCGCCCTGATGATCTTGGCTATCACATGGCTGTCTATAAGGAAATTCTGTCCGAATTTCTTCTGAAAATTAAAACCGTATTTTTTTATCGTGCTTATCGTAACCTGCGGGTTACTGAGTTTTTCCTCGTCCGGGATCATATATTTCTCCTGATATATTAATACTCACCATACTATTCATCATTCATACTACTGAAAGAGATTCGGACTGTTTATCCGAATCTCTTTGATAATAGCATTATTCATTCAAAGTGTCATCATAAAATACTGAGCAAAAACACTGAGATTATTTCACAGCATTCATTGAGTTTTTAATCCGTACATCCTCATAGCGTTTTCGTAAGTGATATCTGCGATCTCATCAGGTGTAAGTCCCTTGATCTCGGCTATCCTCGACACGATGAGTCTGAGGTTGGCGGATGTATTTCTCCTGCCGCGGTAAGGCTCCGGTGCAAGATAAGGGCTGTCCGTTTCAACCACTATCCTGTCAAGAGGTGCCGCCTCGACTGTTTCAACAAGCCTGCGTCCGTTCTTAAAGGTGATAACTCCTCCAACGCCTATATAAAGCCCCATCTTTAGTACTCTTTCGGCAAGCTCTCTGGAATACGAATAGCAGTGCATTACACCACCCATCTCTTCGACCTTCTGTTCTTCGAGTATCCTTATCGTATCCTCCGCCGCGTCTCTTGAATGAATGACAACCGGCTTCCTTAGTTCTCTTGCGAGTTCCAGCTGACGGATAAACCATTTTTGCTGAATATCCCTGCCGGGCTCCGGCCAGTGATAATCCAGCCCTATCTCTCCGATGGCAACTATCTTCGGATTGGTCAGAACCATAGTCCTTAGTTCATCAATATCCGACTCCTTCATATCTTCGGTGTCGCTCGGGTGAACTCCAACCGCGCCATAGAAGAAATCATATTTTTTAGTAAATGCGTCCGTATTACGCGACGTCTCCATGTTGGAGCCTATATTTACGACCTTATCTACATCAAAGGACTTGAGGCGGTCTATAACCGCCTCTCTGTCCTCATTATACGCATCGTCATCATAATGTGCATGTGTCTCAAATATCTTCATGCCTGTTCTCCTGCACTTTTTTAATCCGGTATATCTTCACAAAACACCCGGAATCATTAATCTATTTTTCCGTATTTCCCTCACGCATCTTCAGCTGCTTACGGTTCTTCTTAACCTGATACATGTCCTGATCGGCCTCCTTGATACTATCACGAACATTATCAGCCGTAAAGCCTTCCTTAATAACCTTGCCGACCGACAGCTCTATCAGGTATTCTTTTTTGCTTTGAATATTTTTTCTGTCAACCGCATCAGAGAGAACACTCATAAATCTGTCGGCTATATCGGCATCATCAGATGCACCGGCCACAACAAACTCATCGCCTCCGATCCTTGCAGTTACGAAATCATCAAACTGTCCTGAGACTTCATTCATAACCTCGGCAACACTCTTAAGGGCTTCATCACCCTCATCATGTCCCCACATATCATTTATCATCTTGAAGCCATCTATATCTATATAGCTGTAAAGAAGTATCTTCTTAATCGCATCCGGCTTGCTGCAGATCTCATCAAGTGCCTGAGTCAGTCCACGACGATTAAGCAGTCCTGTAAGCTGATCATGCATAGAAAGCTCCTGCAGAGCACTGTAGGAATTCTTGAGCATGGACAAAAGCCTGTCTGAGGTCTCCCTGTCTCTTATAACACGGAGTATCGTCGAAACATTCTGGCAGAGCTGAGATGAATAATAAGCTCCCTTCAGACTGTCCGCATTATCGTCCGTATCACAGAAGGCAAAATATCCGATAACCTCATTCTGGAAATTAATCGGTATGATGATCATAACACCTGTTTTCTCAAATATTTCCTCAAAATGAGGTACTATGTCATTACGATTAAACCTGATACCATACTCGCAGTGATCCTCATAATCCGCCTGCTCTCTGGTCTCTTTATTACCATCAACCGCAGGCTTATATACTTCAGCCACCAGATTTTCATCAAAGTGGTTCATATCATGTTCGTAGTCAAAATTTTCTATTGTTCCCTGGACATTATCCCAGAAGGATGTATTTACAACCACCCATGAATAGTCCGAGAGATAAGATGCCATCACTCTGTATACGCCCGGCCTGTTAAAGCTGAGCATATTGTTCTTCATTCTCGCCAGATGGTAATCATTTCCGATTACTTTTCCGACGCTGTCCTCAAGCTCGAGCATCCTCTTACTGATATCTTTATATGTATTCATATTGCAGCCGCAGCTGGCATGTACGCAAAGCCTCATCGGAACCTTGGAAAGTCTCGGTTCAGCGATCGGAACTCCCTCGATCAGTCTGATGATCTTAGCCGCCGCTGTCTTGCACAGAGTATCGGCATCCGTATCAACAGTCGTAAGACGAGGATTATTATAGATACCGATCTCGATACCATCCATTCCGCTGACTATAATATCGTCAGGAACTTTTATACCATGCAGTGAAAGCTGTTCGATAGCCGCAACGGCCATGGTATCATTTGCGGAAATAATGGCATCCGGAAGCGGTACGCCTGATTCAAACATTTCCTCGACACATCCCTTGGCAGCCTGTCCCCAGAATCTGCCGTAATAAACCAAAGAATCCTCATCAGAAATACCATTATTCGCACATACCTTCTTAAATACCTGAATTCTCTCCTCGGAATAAGGGTTATCCTTGATTCCCGCGATCATATATACTCTCTTACATTTGTGGAATTCTATAACATGGCGGACTACCTGTTCGAAGCCGCCTCTGTAATCATAATTGACACTCGGAAGACCCGGCTCGTCAAAATCAAGTGAAATAGTCGGGATATTACGCATCTTGGCATTCTTAATAATATTTTTAGCCTTAGGTGGATCCTGAAAAGTTCCGGGCATGATAATCAGGCCTGCAAGCCTGTCGTAAGGAATAAGCTCCAGAACACTTCTCTCACCATAGTCATTCATATCCTTCACCGTAAGATCGGTGAGTGTTCCGAATACCATAAGACCATAGCCCTTATCATAGAGCTCATCCCTGAGTCGGTTTATAATATTAAGATTGTATCCTCTCTGTGGTCTGAGGACCACGAGTGCTATTATTTTTCTCATGCTATAAAACTACCTCCGCATGATACACATGATAAGCACGTGCAGATCACTATCCAAATATGCTGTTTTATAACAAAACAGCCAGTTCCATTTACATATCAGGGGACATAACAACCCTATGCTTATTGTATCAAAAAAAGGGTATTATTTCTACTATAATAATAGAGAAATAATACCCAAAAAAACGATACAGTGAATCAGATTCCGCCTGCTCCCGGAGCCTTTGGTGCTCCCTGAGTCTTCTTAGCTCCTGTGTTATTATTAGCGGCCTGTCTGTGATTTCTGAGATCATGGATCCTCTTGGCATTTTCGAGGCCAAATCTCTGCTCGAAGGTCATGAAATTATCAAGCTCCGGATCCTTACGGATCTTATTGATATTTCCTACAACATCAACCACTTTGATGTTGATCTGCTGTCCAGGCTCTTTCGTGTATTTTGATATAACACTGAGAGCGTCCATGGCATTGCTGAAGGCATCATTACCCTTATTTGATATACGTACCTTTTCTTTGCCTTTGACATATTTCTGGATAGTATAAATAATATCTATATTTGTCTGACGATAAGCCGCCGCCTTCTTTGAAGGAGTCATATCCTTTGTGGTTTCGGTAAGCTTTGAAGCCGCCTTGACCGCATTATAGAATGATGTGTATTCCTTGCTCCTTCCGTCCGCAGATCTCATGTATCCCAACAAGGTCTTCATATCTGCAGAAAACTGATCGTATTTTCTGTCCTTGACATCGTATATCTGACGTCTGACCTTCTCACCTGCTGCAAGAACAGATTCCTTACTCTTCATGGCATTTTCAAGAGCATTCTGCCCGCCGATGATACCGGTACTGTCGTCCAGCATATAAAGTCCCTTGATGTACTCAGCCGTTTTGTGGATCTCCTTGACATTAAACGGCTGATCAAGTTTTTTAAGAGTATAAGCTGCCAGGACCTTGGTCATATTTGCCCTTTTCTCCTTATCCGTCTTGCCGGCATGCTCTCCGGTGTGCATCCTTATGTAAGACTCAAAGTTCTTCTCAGGTTCACCAAACTGCTTTGAAACCGCCTCACTCAGCTTGCCCATAAGCTTATCTCGGTTTGTGGTTTTACCTGTTATACTTCTCTGCTTTCCGTATGTAGTTTCAAAATCCTTACACTCAGCGATCAGCTGATCCGTAGTCTGCCTTGTTTCATCAAGTCTCGCCTTATATCTGTTATAAACAGCTGAGTTTCCCTGTTTTTCAGCATCACGCATCTTCTGATAAATACGCTTATGTTCTTTCGTATTAAGTATCAGTTTGTCATAGCATTCCGGAGACACGCAGTCATTTGCAAGAGAATCACTTATCATATCCGTCAGCTTATCCAGAGTTTTGGTATAAGAATCCTGTACAGGCTTTCCTGCAACAAAAAATCCCATCATCTTCCTATACTTATTCATGTAACTGATTTCTTTATTGACCTTTTCGATCTCTCCGGAATTGATCATTGTCTTAAAATGCTTGTCACTCTGCGTTTTCGCCAGCATGTTCAGAAAATGAACATCTGATGCTATCTGCGCAAGCTTGCCGTCAAATCTGCCCTGCTTTGAATCCAGAGTTCCCTCCTCAATGTGCTGATCGACCCTAGCCTTGGTCTCGTCCATAAAATCCGTCGAGGATATAGAAACCTTACCGGTCACATCCGTAATGACTCTCGGGCTGATCTGATCGCAGTTTGGTGCATCTTCATTCAGATAATAGTCTTTTCCGACATGTGTAAAGGATTCCAGCGATTGTAACGAATAGGTCAGCCAGTATTCAGGTTCATCGCCCTGTTCCGTCATCTCGTCAGCCATACCCTTCAGTTCGCTGTGGAGATGTTTTGTAATATCAACGACAGACTGCATCTTCTGGACATAGCGTTCATTCATATGGATTTTCTCCATCAGAGTCCTTTCGTGAGCCTCCAGCTGTTCTTCACTCGGATTATTCCGGATATTTACGAGATAATCCGGAAGCTCTTGGAAGAGATATTCGTTTTCTGCCGGTTCTTCAGGAAGTCCCTCCTTGATCTTATATCCCGTTGATTTACTTCCGTCTCTCTCATTAAAGGTTCTTACATACGCCTTCATTTTTTCGTTAGAGAGATTATTCTTTGCAGCGACCTCCGCTGTTGCTCTTTCAATATCACTATTGATATAATCTGCAGCTTTTACTCCGCCTATCGTTTTATTGGCAAAATTTTGTACGACAAAGTCCTTACGTGCATCATAAACAGCCGGGTCTGACAGATTCACTTCAACATTGATGAGATGAGCAAGCTTTCCGACCACATCCGGTTCGTCCTTGATCAGTTCCGTATCGGCAATCTTGCCATCCTTAATCTTTTTTTTCCAGGCATCCTCTTTCTTACCGAAGGAAACAGCAGCCTCCCTCCATGCATTATCAATGTGGCGGATCATCTGCGTTACAAATTCATGCTCAGCTGGATCGATCTCATAATATTCAGCCCTGTCGATAATCTTAAACTGATCATTTGTACGTGTATGAAACTCAAAGAACTCTCTGAGGGCCTCCTGCTTTTTCTGAGAAACCGTGACTGATCTACCATCTCGATTACGAGGATCGAGCATGTTTTCCTTAACTACATCTATCATCAGGTTCACTATTCCTGAATAATCTTTTTTGTTATATAATTCATTCAGCTGATCGGCTGTTTTCTTCTTAGCTTCCTCTAATAATTTTGGATCATCATTTGGCATTATTCTTCCCCTTTCAAAATAAATCTATTATGTTTCAGCCGCACCCGGCCAAAACATAGTTTTATCCTAAGCATAGCTTTCTAATCTATCATAACTGAAAACATATTATCATAAAAAGCATAACAAAAGAGCAACAAATAAGTCATGGGATTGCATCCACGAAGTGGATGAGGGCCCCGTGATCCGAGCGAAGCGAGGACTCGTCGTGTGAAACACGACCGCAGCTGCGCAGCAGCTGCGCAGCATCATGGAACATGATGCTGGAGCAAAGCAAAGTAACAAGCCGTGCACTCACGGGACATAATGCGCAGATGGGATGCTTGCATACCATTCTGCGTGTTATGTTCCGGGAGTATACGGCGCCTA
>CAMNMC010000050.1 GCA_946544235.1 uncultured Lachnospiraceae bacterium
TGCTTTAGCTACTGAAGAAGCTGCAGAGGACGTGGCTGAAGAGATAGAAGAAGCTGAAGAGATTGAGGAGGCAGCTGATGATATAGAAGAGGAAGCTGAAGAGATTGAAGACGCTGAAGAGTACGAGGCCGATGATACGGAGAAAGCTGAACAGGATGATGCCGAAGATAATGTTATATCAATATCAGACAGAATAAACAGAGTGTCTGATGATGATTCGGAAGCTGATCTTGATGATTATGACGATGAGGATGATCCTGATGTTTTGGAAGACGAAGCAGAGGAGTATATAGAAGATGCTGCAGAAGAGTTTGCAGGTGATACGGAAGAACTTGCAGAAGAAGCTGCAGAGCCGGTTAAAGAAGAACTTAAGGAAGACATAAGCGACCTTGAGCAGACAGAAAGCCTTGATGAGATTCTCGCTGTTGAGGGGATCAGTCTGGACGGCGGAACTACTGAGGAGAATGTAATGGGCATGTATCACGCAGGCTTCAGTATTCTTGAAATTTCAAAACTTCTGGATCTCGGAGTCGGCGAAGTAAAATACGTAATTGATAAGCATCAGGGGGAATAAGACATGAAGTTAAAATATTATCTTAGAGGAATGGGCATAGGCCTTCTCGTCGGTGTACTTCTGATGTTTGCAGCGATAAAGCTTCTCGGTTATGAGAAGAAGGATGACAAGAAGGATAAGTCGTCTGATGTAAAGACTGAGGCGACGACGGATAAGACTACTGAGAAGCCTACTGAACAGACGACTTTCGCAACACTTGAAGATACTACTGAGAAAACAGAAGAAGTAACTACAGAGAAGACTACAGCAGACACAACAGAAGCAACAACAGAGAAGACAACAGAAACAACAACAGAGAAAACAACAGAAACAACAACTGAGGCTACTTCAGAAACTACCGAAGCTACTACAGAGACAACAACCGAAGCTACTACTGAGAGCACTACCGAAGCAAGCTCAGAGGATGTTGAATCTACAACTGAGTCGACAGAAGATACTGACGAGGTAACTTCGGAAGACACAACAGAAGTAACAACAGAGAAGAATACAGAGACTCCGGACGGTAAGGTGACGATCACTGTTGAAAGAGGTATGTATTCGACAGAAGTTGCAGAAATGCTTCAGGACAAGGGTATCGTCGATGATTATCTCGATTTTGACCGCTGGCTTGATTCAACAGGTTATTCAACGCGAATAAGAGTTGGTGAGTTCAGCTTCGAAAAAGGCATGAGCTATGAAGAGATAGCAACCGTACTTACAACTGGACATGAAGAATAAATATTATTAATGGCGCAGCCGGAGAATTATCCGGCTGCGTTTTTTTTTGTGCCAACGCTAATATGAATCATTTTTTTGAGGGGCAAAGATATGGCATTGTATTGGAAATATTTATATTGTTGTGGACTGACAGCCCACCAAATCCAATTCTCAATAATATATAATTATCGTATTGAGTGTGAAGGGAAGATAATTATGAAGCATTCTTTGCCAGAAGATTACAGGGTCATAGCAGATGAGATCAGAAAACATATAGTGACAATACAGGATAAGACGGATGATGTTGATAAGGCTGTGGTAGATAAATACGGGAGTTTTTGCGAATATTACGCTTTTCTGAGAGTTATCCATGATCTGAACAATTCTGAAATAATAAAAAGAGGAGATATTGAGAGATCATATTACTACCAGATCATGAAGGGCAACAGAAACCCCAGCAGGGACAAGGTGCTTCGCATCTGTATCGGAGCAAAGCTTGATCAGAAGGAAGCAAGTCATCTTCTCCTGGCAAGTGATTATTCACCGCTTTATGAATTTCGTATACGCGATCTGATCATTATGACGGCACTTACGAAGCAGCTTGATGTTGTTGAAACCAATATGCTGCTGGATGAATTCGGAGTCGAAACGCTGAAATGAAGGGTATTCTGACATCATTGTAAACTTTACATTGCAAAAACTTCCACTAGTTAGATATTGTCAAAAAACTTGTATTAGAGTATAATAAACTCACTTGTAAAGTTAAAAGTAAATGATAAAGGAGGAGTTATAAACAATGGGTATTTTAGCAAGATTCAAAGATATCATGGCAGCAAACATCAATGCACTTCTTGACAAGGCAGAGGATCCGGAGAAGATGATCGACCAGACAATGAGAAATCTCACTTCTGATCTCGGTAAGGTTAAGGAAGAGACAGCAGCTGTTATGGCTGATGAGCAGAGATGCAAGAGAGAACTCGACGAGTGCAACAAGGAGATCGCTGAAATGCAGGCATATGCTGAGAAGGCAGTACTTGCAGGAAATGATGAAGATGCAGCTAAGTTCCTCCAGGAGAAGAACAAGCTCGCTACAAAGCAGGCTAGTCTCCAGCAGACATATGATGTTGCAGCAGCTAACGCTATGAAGATGCGTCAGATGCATGACAAGCTCGTTAATGATATCAATGAACTTGATGCAAGAAGAGATGCTATCAAGGCAAAGATCAAGGTTGCCAAGACACAGCAGCGTATCAACAATCTTACATCTACAGTTAGTGATTCTGCTACAAGCATGGCAGCTTTTGAGCGTATGGAAGCAAAGGCAAATGCTATGCTCGATTCCGCAAACGCTATGACTGAACTTAATCAGTCAACAGCAGCTAACGAGATTCAGAATCTCGCAAACAAGTATGATGCAGCACCTGATGCAGCCGTTTCAGATGAACTTGCAGCTATCAAGGCCAAGCTTGGCATGGCAGCTCCTGCAGCGGAAGCACCTGCAGAACAGTAATGGAAGGTCTGAATAATTTTCAAGAGGAGGCCTGCTCGTATACCGAGGGGCCTCTTCTTATTTTAGCCGGAGCCGGAAGCGGCAAGACCCGTGTGCTCACTCACAGAATAGCTCATCTCATAGAGGATAAGTCGGTTAATCCATACAATATACTGGCTATCACATTTACAAATAAGGCTGCAAACGAGATGAGAGACCGTGTCGACAGGATAGTCGGATACGGCGCTGAGAGTGTCTGGGTAAGTACATTTCATTCGATGTGTGTCAGAATACTCAGGAGGCACATGGAGGTTCTCGGAGGCAATAACAATTTCACTATATATGACACGGATGACCAGAAGACGGTCGTGAGAGAGGTTCTGAAGCTTCTTAATCTGGATACAAAGCAGTATCCTGAAAGAGGTATGCTTTCTGCTATTTCCAAGGCGAAGGAAGAGTACCTGTCGCCTGACAGATATGAGGAACAGCAGGGACATAATTTCAGAAGTCTTAAGATCGCTGAGGTTTACCGTGAATATCAGAAGCGCATGAAACTTAACAATGCACTTGATTTTGATGACCTTATTTATAAGACCATCGAGCTTTTTGAGCACCATCCGGAGGTGCTTCTGATGTATCAGGAACGATTCAGGTATATTATGGTTGACGAGTACCAGGACACCAATCATACCCAGTTCATGCTGGTCAAAATGCTTGCGGCCAAGTATCGCAACCTCTGTGTAGTCGGTGACGACGATCAGTCAATTTATAAATTCAGAGGGGCAAATATTTATAACATCCTTAACTTCGAAAAGGAATATCCGGATGCCAGGGTTATCAAGCTGGAGCAGAATTATCGTTCGACGGCAAATATTCTGAACGCTGCAAATGGTGTCATAGCCAATAATGAAGGACGTAAGGATAAGAGACTCTGGACCAATAAAGAGGATGGCGAGAAGGTCATCTATGAATGCTTTGATAATGAATACAGCGAGGCTGATAACGTTGTCAGAAGGATAAATGAGCTTAACCGCCGCGGGGAAGCTCTGTCTGATATGGCTGTTCTGTACAGGACCAATAATCAGTCACGTGTTATAGAAGAGAAACTGGTAATGTCCGGTGTGCCTTATAAGCTTGTCGGAGGAACCGGGTTCTATGACAGAAAAGAGATCAGGGATATTCTCGGATATCTGAAGACCGTAAATAACAGAGATGATGAGATATCTCTTCGCAGGATCATAAATACACCTCGCCGCGGCATCGGAGAAACAACCGTAAACAGGATCGTTGATTATGCGATGGCAAACGGCATCGATCTTTTCTCGGCCATGGATATGGTTGAATCGATTCCGGGAGCTGAGAGGGCTGCAGGAAAGGTGAAGGACTTTACCAAGCTTATTTATTCGCTGGTAGATACCTATCAGGAAGAGGGCCTTGCCGCTCTTTATGATGCGATAATCGAGAAGACAGAATATGCTGCACTGCTTCGTGCAGAGGGAACCGATGAGGCAAAGTCAAGGCTTGAGAATCTTGAAGAATTAAAGAATAAGATAGTTGATTATGAAGAGGGAGCGGAGTCACCGAATCTTACTGAGCTCCTTGAGGAAATAGCACTTGTTGCTGATACGGAGACGAGTATTGAGAAGGACGACAGAGTATCTCTTATGACGCTTCACAGTGCCAAGGGTCTTGAATTCCCATATGTCTTTATGGTCGGAATGGAGGAGAGGCTCTTCCCAAGCGGAATGGCTATGGATTCGGATGATCCTGATGCTCTTGAGGAAGAGAGAAGACTCTGCTATGTTGGTATCACGAGGGCGATGAAGGAACTCAGACTCAGCAGTGCATCTACCAGAATGATAAACGGCAGCAGAAATTATTCTCAGGTTTCGCGTTTCATAGATGAGATTCCGAAGAATCTTATCAAGAGAATGGGAGAGAGAGCTCCCGGATATATGCAGAGAGACAGCTTCGGCTCACGCAGAGGGAGGTTTGAGGAGTATCCGGCGGATGACTTCGGCAGTTCATTCGGGGGCTCAGGCAGTTATGGCAGTTCATTCGGACGGAATTCATATGGTTCCGGTGGTTCGTCATTTGGTTCATCTGGTGGCGGCAGAGCATCCGCTTCGGGTGGTTCCACATATGGATCATACGGCGGAAGTTCATACGGCGGATCGGGCAGCTCCGGAGGCAGATCCTCATTAAAGGAAAAACCATACAGCAGTGTGAACCTCAACAGTATGAAAGGTATGCCGTCGACCGGAACTCTGGATTACAAGGTCGGAGATACAGTTAAGCATATCAAGTTTGGCAAGGGAACTGTTAAGGAAATAGTTAAGACCGGCAGTGATCACGAGGTTGTGGTTGATTTTGACCGTGTCGGAGAGAAGAAAATGTTTGCTTCACTGGCAAAACTCAAGAAACTATGATCGTTTCTGATCACAGTTTGAATGATAATAAACAGATCACAGTATTTGTTTGATTAATGAGAAGATCATAAAAAATTCATAGTTAAAATCAATTTTACTATGGCAAAATGAGGTCTGCTGTGGTATACTGATTACACTATATTATTTGTTGAAAGGTGGGTAAGACAAAATGAACGATGTAGAGAAGAGAACTGATGAGCCTGTTGAAAGCGCAAAGAACGCGTTTCTCTCTGTTGCGATTATTGTTGGTATTATCACAATAATTGCTGGTATCGCAGTAGCAGTTTACAAGTATCTCACACCTGACTATCTTGATGACTTTGATGAGTTTGATGATGACTTCGATGATGATTTCTTTGATGATGATCAGGAGATCACAGAAGATGTTAAGGCTGAGACAGATGCTGCAGAAGCATAATTAACAGATAATAAACAAACAGGGGAATGACTGTCAGGTGGCTCGTGCCACCTGACAGTTATTATTTTAAGGCTTTCCCCACCACATTTTTTAATAAATCTTAATTGATTTTCTTAATAATTCTGATACTATTATTATATACACTGGATGGAGGTTTATATACACATATACCCCTGAAGGCGTATTTCACCTACAACTGAAGGGGTATATGTGTATATAAACCTTTTTTTTGTATTATTCAGGAGATTAAAAAATGTACAATATTCTTGTTTGTGATGATGATAAGGAAATAGTTGATGCCGTTCAGATATATCTGGAGGCAGAGGGCTACAATGTATATAAAGCATTTGATGGAGAAGAAGCTCTGGAACTTGTGAAAACAGTTGATTTTCATCTTCTTGTGGTTGACATAATGATGCCGAAGGTTGATGGTATCAAGGTTGTAAGAAGTGTCAGGGAGATGAGCAATGTTCCTGTAATACTGTTATCTGCAAAATCCGAGTATAATGACAAGATCCTCGGACTTAATGTTGGTGCGGATGATTACATGACCAAGCCTTTCAATCCACTGGAACTGGTTGCAAGGGTTAAGTCTCAGCTCAGACGATATACGACTCTCGGCAATCTCAATGCAGGAGGTTCTGACGCTGAGAAGCTTGTCAGCGGCGGGCTTGTACTTGATACAAGAAGCAGAGTTGTTACCGTTGATGAGGAAGAGGTCAAGCTGACTCCGATAGAATTCCAGATACTCAGATTTCTTATGGAGAATATGAATACGGTTTATTCTACATCTCAGATATATGAAGCAGTTTGGAAGGAAGAGGCATTTGCCTCAGAAAACATCATTGCCGTTCATATCAGACATATCAGGGAGAAGATAGAGTTTAATCCGAAAGAGCCTAGGTATCTCAAGGTTGTTTGGGGACAGGGCTATAAATTAGAGAAGATTTAAGCTTATGAAGGACAGTAAGATAAGAAAAAGCATAAGACATTCAGCCAATAAGGTCATTCTGATACTTATTGGCTTTATTTCTATGTTTTTTCTTCTTGTTTTATATATTACGAAATATATAAAGAACAATTATTTTGCAACTGCCGATATTACTACCGACAGTGATTATGCCGATTCACCGGACGTCAGGGAAAAAACCGGAAAATATGTCGATAACATACTCGGCATGATCTCGGGTGAGATAGGTCTGAGTGCGCTTGACAGAAGCCAGGATATTCTCGTTATAGATGAATGCAAGGTGTATCAGTATTATAACGAATACGGCGAAGCGGAGGATGAATACTATACAACTATCGAAACTGCGAGAGGCTATTCCGTTGAGTATATGGAAAAACTGTATGGTCAGACGCTTGAAGAGATGCTGTACTCACCGCTGATCGACGGAACCTATATCACAGATAATAACAAGATTCACAGTCTGTACGATTATTACAATTACAGCTATGAGGATTTCATAGGTGAAAAAGAGTATATCCGCATCAGTACGGATGATTATCTGACACTCATCAAATACTATGGCTTCAATGGCGGTCAGTATATTTATGATGCATATGAATATATGCTTTCACCATATATGGACGGAGTAAGTGAAAATGACACCGTTATTGAAAATGATGGATGTCTTTTTGTTATGAATTCGGATGTGATGTTTAAAAAGGATCGGTTTGACAGGGTTTATTTAACCGACAACAGAGTTATTTATGAAAATGAATATATTTATATTCCTGAATCATATGTCTATGAGGCCATAAATGAGAATATCGACTTTGATGAAGCATTGCTGTATGCACCGATTCTGGACAACAGAAAATTTGCCCTGTATACGGCTCTGGAAGATTATTATTATACAATGAGCCGTTATATCTATGGTATGAACAGTGAATACCAGGTGACGGATGAGTACGTATATCTTTATAGATATGGTGTTTACGGAGATGTCTATTATTACGGAAACGATTCTATGAATACGGATTTCGATAAGTCGGAAAGCTATGAAGAGAAGGCTGCTTCCATAGTTGATGATTATGATATGGTGATAAGCAGCCATACATTTTCCGATACAGACAGTGAATACAGCTTTTATACGGATTCGGATGGTCAGAAGCATATTACTACGTATAATGTTAAGGAGGCTCTTGAAAAATATAACATTACCGATGATAATTTCAAATTCATAATTGGCCTCAATACCGGAGTTAAGGATGACGGCAGTATGTCACTTCAGATCAAGAACAGGCTGTACTATGATTTCTGCAAGATATTCTGTCCGCATTATTATCTGGCGTTTGCCGCAGCGGCAGTATTATATTCTGCATCAATGATACTGCTCTGGTTTGCTGTGAAAAAATATAAGTATGATGGCAGATCAGGAAAAATGTATCTCATGGATAAGGCAGTTATAGAGATACCGATACTGGTATGGCTTTTTGCACTTTTTATTGCTTATAAGTCCTGCAAACCGTTTTTCAGTGATGTTATTCAATATGATTCCTATGAGGGAAGTCTGACAGATGTCAGGAAGGTTATTATAGTAATGTTCTATACTGTTCTGTATTTCAGCGGAATGAGTATATATTGTTCGATTATCAGAAGAGTAAAGAGGAAAGTGCTGGTCGATGAGCTTGCTTCGGTCAGGCTGATCAAGTGGGTTAACGGCATGTTCGAGATGGCTTCCCGTCAGGGACGAGGAGGAAAGGTTGCCTTCATCAGAGGAAGTATCGTTCTTGTCGTGAATATAGCAGCACTTATCATTACGCAGGTATTTGACATCAATCCCGGGGTTGTGATCCTGATTGATATCGGCTTTATTCTCGTAAATCTGCTTTCACTTTCCAAGACTGTTCGTAACGAGGAGGGTGTTGACCGAGTTCTGAATACGGCAAAGGAGATCGGAGGCGGTAATCTGGATGCTCAGGTTGATACCGAGGGTATCAGCGGAAGCAGTCTGACGCTTGCGCAGACCATTAACGGAATGAACTATGCTCTTAACGAAGCTGTTGAGAAGAATGTTCGTGATGAAAGAATGAAGGCTGAGCTTGTGACAAATGTTTCTCACGATATCAAAACACCGCTTACCTCCATCATCAATTATGTCGGCCTTATCAAGAGAGAAGAGGTACATAATGAGAAGCTTCTCAATTATGTGGATATACTTGAAAGTAAATCGCAGCGTCTTAAGCAGCTGATAGAGGATCTTATTGAGGCTTCCCGCGCAAGCTCGGGAGAGATAGAGCTTAATGTGATCCGGCTTGATTTTGCAGAGCTCCTTAATCAGGTTGAAGGGGAAAATATAGACCGTTTTGAAAATAAAGGACTTGAGATAGTCAGTGTTATCAGTAAGAAATCTGTCATGATCAACGCTGACGGAAGACATCTGTTCAGAATTACGGAAAATGTACTGAATAATGCATATAAGTATTCCAAGGAAGGCTCGAAGGTATATCTCGCTCTTGTTTCTGATGGAAACGAGGCAATCATGACACTTGAAAATACAAGCTTTCGTCCGATAACCGAATCGCCTGAAGAGCTTATGGAGAGATTCGTAAGAGGAGATAAATCCAGATCAACGGAGGGCAGCGGTCTTGGTCTGTCTATAGCCAAGAGTCTTACTGAACTTATGAAGGGCAAGTTCATGATAGAAATAAAAGAAGATAATTTTAAGGTGACGATAAGGTTCCCTCTTGCTCATGATGAGACTTCGGAGACCGATTCAAAGCAGCCGGAGGCATCGTAAAATACAGGATTATTCAGGGTATTTCAGGCGGCTGAAAAAAAGATAAAAAAAATCAAAATTTCTTCTTGACAATTTAGCAACTCATCTATATAATTGGAAAAGTGCTGAAAAAAAGCAAGGGATCTTAGCTCAGCTGGGAGAGCATCTGCCTTACAAGCAGAGGGTCACAGGTTCGAGCCCTGTAGGTCCCATTATGGCGGGA
>CAMNMC010000051.1 GCA_946544235.1 uncultured Lachnospiraceae bacterium
TCCCCAGTCTGAACTTGTTGCTGCATCATCACCAAATTCTACTCCGGCGTGCTGCCAGATGTTTGCATACAGTGGTGTTGAATCACCATCGTACTCATAGTAGAGTGTGAATTCGGTGTAATCTCCCGGATCCGCATGCACCGCCTTCTTAGTCGGTACAACGCCAACAAGAGCGACAACCATCGCTATCGCCGCCACCAGGGCGAATACCCTTCTCTTCGTTCCTTTCCATAATAACTCTCTCATTGTGTTTCCCCTCTCTCCTTTCTGAACCACAACTTTTGAAACTCGGACTAATCAAATACCCGTTTCATCCATATCGAACATCAAGCGAGCCTGCTGATAACGAAAAATACAAATTGATTTATCGATATTTGATCACAGTATGTACTAACCTGTTTCATATTTTCCTGTAACTACAACTTTAAAACTATATACTGCAATTAACGGGGCTTCCATTCATTTTGCCCTTCTTTGCAATATACTGCGCAACCGTTTGCGCAAACTACTCACATCTAACATTGATTATACTCCGAACAACCAGTTTTCTTCAATTGACAATCCCTTCATAAATATTTAATATCTTATGGTAATTTTGCACAAAAAAATACGTAAAATCCGCGCAACTACGCGCAACATTTCACGTATTTTTTGTATCATGTGATCAATTTGATTATATAAACATCGCCATATAAAGCGGCAGTGTGATCTTCTTATCTGAAACACCTGTATTTCCGCTGATCAGTTTATATCCATACGGAATCTCTGACTTTTTCAGCAGATTATCCAGTGACTTTGAACGGCTGTTTGTTGATTTCACTTCAATCGGAATAGCCCCATCAGCCTTTTCTATTATGAACTCTATCTCAAAGGTCGAAGCCTCATCCTTTCTGAAATACAACTCCCTATATCCATTTTTCAGCAAGACATCTGCAATGACTGCCTCATATATTCCGCCCTTTCGGAAACTCGCCTGATCGGTCTTGCCGGGATTAAGTATCCTCTCCTTTATACTATATTCAAACATCGCTACAAAGAGGCCTATGTCTGTGGCATAAACCCTAAAGGACTGCGAGTCTTCAGATTTCCGAAGGGGGAGATCATAACCATTCAGATTCATAACCTTACTCGTCAGATAAGCTCCTTCCAGCCAATCAAGACTTGTTGAGAATTTTCTTGCATTTCCGCCTTTTTCAACCGCAGAATACTGGAATTTATGATTTTCCTTTGACAGCTGATCCGGAAGAGAAAAATAGCACTTTTCTGCTTTCAGTTTTATATCCGCACTTGCATAGTGAGCTATATCATATCTGTAATCATTTAGGATTGCCCGCTGCTTGGCATCCGCTTCCATGAGGCTATTGCTGCTGAAGAAGATCTCCAGTACCTCCGGCATGCCACCAAGAACGATATACATACGGAAAAGCTGCATGATACGCTCATTGACCGGTAGCGGCACAGGCACTTTCTTCTGAAAACAATCTTCCAGAAGTTCATACACTTCATCATTCACACCATTTGCCCACAGGAATTCCCTGAAGGACAGCGAATGCATATCAATATAATCAATCGCCCCGACCGGATATGAAGCCGGCCTCTTATAATCAATTCCAAGCATCGATCCTGATGCAATAACATCATATTCCGGCTCTTCATTCCAGAATTTCAGTGAAGTTATAGCCTCAGGGCATTCCTGTATTTCATCCAGAAAGATAAGAGTCCTGCCTTTTATCAGCTTTGCGTCCGGAATATATAGTGAAATATTCATCAGCAGAGTTTTAGTATCCAGGTCTCCCTCAAAGATACTTTTATATGATGGAGTTTTGAGGAAATTGATCGATATATATGACTCATACTCAGTTTTGCCAAAATGATCAACCGCATAGGTTTTACCGATCTGTCTGGCACCGCGTATCATAAGACACTTTCTCTTATCCCTGCTTTTCCATTTTTTCAGTTCATCTGTAACCGTTCTCCTAAGCATACCGTCTCCTTAAACCCTTGAAAATGTGCATCATGCATATTTTAACATAGTTATTTTATGCTTACACGCATATTTTAGTATAGTTATTTTATGTGTCTATGCATATTTTAGCATAGTTTTATAAAAATGTACAAGCATATTTTCCAAAAATGCAGTATCATACAAAGTTTTTTGTGTAGATGCCGACTCCGTCAGTTCTTCCCCTCGACTGTCGTCTCGGTGATGGATATTCGCCAAATATCCCGCATTGATCCACATGCGGATCATGCATCTTCTCGACACATTATCTACACAGAAAAAGGCATGCTCTCATCATTCTGAAAGCATGCCCGAAATTCACCATATTATATTTTACGCCACATTATTCTTCTTCTCAAACTCCTCAAGCGAGATTGGCTTTGCGAAATAATAGCCCTGGAACATCTCGCAGCCCATATCGGTAAGGAATCCGACCTGTTCCTCAGTCTCAACGCCCTCGGTTATAACAGGAATGATAAGCTTTTGCGCCATCTTGATGATCTGCTGAAGTATGATCCTCGCACGTTCCGTATCACGCGTCTTCCTAAGAAATACCATATCGATCTTGAGTATATCCACAGGCATATCCTTCAGAAGGTTA
Organism: uncultured Lachnospiraceae bacterium; assembly: GCA_946544235.1. Classification (GTDB taxonomy): domain Bacteria; phylum Bacillota; class Clostridia; order Lachnospirales; family Lachnospiraceae; genus Eubacterium_Q. The sequence continues at coordinate 2,604 of CAMNMC010000051.1, forward strand.
AGCGATGAATATCCGCTTCCGAAATCATCCATTTCCACGATGAAGCCGTCTTTTCTAAGCTTATCGATAACCTGCAGCTTCATTTCAATATCGGTCATCATGATTGACTCAGTTATCTCAAGCCTTAAGTTTTTCGGTTCAACATCGTATTTATCAACGAGCCCTCTGAAGGTCTCGTAAATATCCAGGAAGTAGAAATCCTTCGGTGATATATTTACCGAAAGGTAGAGGTCATCCCTGCCAAGCTCCTTCCACTTTTTAAGTATTTTGCAAGTTTCCTCCCACATAAATACATCCAGATTCGCGATCCTTCCGTTCTGCTCAAGGATATCGATGAATCTGCCCGGAGCCATCAGTCCTTCTTCAGGATGCTGCCAGCGGACGAGGACCTCTGCTCCCTCAACCTTGCCATTTACATCAACCTGAGCCTGAAGATACGGCACTATCTGACCGCTGCTCATCGCCTCATCAAGACTTCCGGTAACCTTCTGTTCCCAAAGGATTGATGAACGCATCTCATCCTCGTACCAGGCAACCCTCTGAACCAGATTATTCTTGATCGAGCTTATTGCCATACGAGCCCTGTCAACCATGGACGGAATCGGTATATTTCTGTCAGTTATCTCATATATTCCGATATGATTAACAACCGGATATTCAGGATTTTCCTCAAGGAAGAGCACCTCCCTTGATCTTGCCAGAACATTTTCTTCATTAAACTCCTTTTTAGGAAGCAGCAGGACAAATTTATCAGCAGCTATTCTTGCATAAGCCTGATCCGGACCCGCAAGCTCCGTGATGAGGGACGCAATCTTCTTCAGAAGCCTGTCACCGGCATCTCTGCCAAATACATCATTTATAAGCTTAAATTCTCTTATATTTGATGCCATCATCAGATACTCTGTATCTGGAGCTGCCATCTTAAGCCTCTCCTCAGCAACATCGTAGAAGGCGTTCATACTTAAAAGTCCTGTCAGTTCATCATGAGTCGCAAGGTATCTTTCCTCAGCAATCTTCTTCTCCTCTTCGGTTCTGTCCTGCATGATGACAAAGGCTCCCAGAAAGATTCCCCTCTTATCATAAACCGGCTTATATTCTGCCCAGAAAACATGTTCTCCGTCTTCTCGCACAAAGACTTGCCTCTTAAAGAACTCTTCCCTTCCGCTGACATTATACTCTTTGAGGAAACCAAGCATAAAATTCTTTGGTTTCTCCAGATCCCCCTTCTTGATATCCAGTATCTTGCAGCTGGTAGGATTCATATAGAGACAGTTGTATTTATCATCATAGAAAAATGCTGCATTTGAAAAGTTCTCAAAAACTTTGTTGAACATCTGGTGAGTGATGAGAAACATGTGATATCTGACAGAGAAGAAATATATCAGAATACCACAGCCCATAAACCCGAGCATCGACATATTATAACGGCTCTTCGTAAATACGCTTATGAACTCCCAGATAACATCAAACACAAACACCAGTCCGATAACAAGATATCTCTCCATATAAAGCTTTGAGGATCTGTGCATTCTGGTGGTAAATATAGCGATAAGACCCATGATTATTATAAAGGAAAGGCCGAGATGAACATAATGATACCATCCTGAATCAAGCGTGTAATAGATACTGTCTCCGTTCAGTGACTTCTGCTCAAGTTCGTAAACATGACCGAAGACAGGATTCAGACATACAGATATACAGTCCGCGAGGATCACAAGATAAGCTATCCTCTCGGCAACCGGATAATCATAATCGCAATATTGAAGTGAATATCTGATAAGTGCACCCAGAATAAGATTGGTGCCAATAAGATAGAAGATGTATGCAATATAAATGACAGTCCTGTTATCAACAGTTGCAATCACTGCATTTGCGGCAACAGGAATAAGAAGTACTGTAAGCACTATCCTTACAGTACCAGCTATCTCTTTATTGCTCTTTGTGCATCTGTATATGCAATATAAGACAAGCGTAGTCAATATAATGACTGCTGCAAGATAACCTGACATATCTCCTCCTGTAACCTCCGTAATACCCCATATAATTCTACCACTTTTATCTTGCAAAATAAACCCTCTATCAGGCACTTTAAGCAAGAGCAGCATAAAAAATATACAACAATGCCTGTGCAATCTGCACAAATAAACTCTAAGCATATTTTTGACAAAAATCATATATTTTTTATATATTCTGTATTTGTTATCAAAGATAATCAAAACATATAACAAAATGATACCCGAAAATGACAAAGAATGAAGAATGGATGTAAAACTATGATCGATGTTAAAGGACGCTGGGCTCTCGTAACCGGAGCCAGCAGAGGAATAGGTTACGGGGTTGCAATTGAAATGGCCAGGAGAGGCTGCAACCTTATAATACGGAGCCCCCTTGACATTCTGCCGTAACAAAGACATTATTATAAAAAAGCCTTTAGGGAGTTCGTTATGACACTTTATCTGTTTGAAATACCGAAGGAGCTTTCCTTCGATGATATAAAAGAATATCTGGATCATGTTTCGGAGGAACGAAAAGAAAAGATTCTTAGATACAAGCCCGAATCTTCGCGTATAGAGAGTCTTCTGGCTGCTCTTCTGATTCGTTATGCGATCAGAAAGGACCTGTCTCTACCAAACGATGCCATTGCGATCTCACATAACGAATATGGCAAACCATATCTCAGCGGATATCCTGACTATCATTTTTCCATATCTCATTCGGGACATTTTATAGTTTTCATTTCTGATAATGCTCCGGTAGGAATAGACATACAAAATATGGAGCAGCTGAAAAAACCGATTTCAGGACATTTCTTTACCGAAAATGAGAACAGTTACATCTCAGCAAATGGGCTGCAGGGCTTCTATGAGGTATGGACCAGAAAGGAAGCATATGTAAAACTGCTCGGGACAGGCTTCTCAACTCCGATTTCTTCTTTTGATGTGTTTGATGAGCTGGGGGTAAGTTTTAATACGCAGATAAATGAGTCATATATGATCACGGTTTGCAGCAGGAATGTGATGGCAGAGAAGGCATTGTTTGAGAGAGTTGGAATGGATGAGTTGGAGCCAAAATAGCAAGCATGGACGCATAATATGCTTTGCATATTATGCGTAGGCGCCATAGGCGCCGTATAATCATAAAAAAAGATGCAGATTGGTATGCGAGCATACCATCTGCATCTTTTTTTATGATTGCATGGCTTGTTATTTTGGCTTAGAATTTTCCAGCCTTAGCTGCCTCTTCGATTGAAACGGCTGTTGAAACAGTCATACCAACCATTGGGTTGTTACCTGCACCGATAAGACCCATCATTTCTACGTGAGCAGGAACTGAAGAAGAACCTGCGAACTGAGCGTCTGAATGCATACGTCCCATTGTATCTGTCATACCGTATGAAGCAGGACCTGCAGCCATATTATCAGGATGAAGTGTACGTCCTGTACCACCACCTGAAGCTACTGAGAAGTACTTCTTACCGGCTTCAACTCTCTCCTTCTTATATGTACCTGCAACTGGATGCTGGAATCTTGTAGGGTTTGTTGAGTTACCTGTGATAGATACATCAACATTTTCCTTCCACATGATAGCAACACCTTCCTGAACATCGTTAGCGCCGTAGCAGTTAACCTTTGCTCTTGGAGACTCAGGATCCTTTGAGTAGCACTTTCTGAATACTTCCTCAAGCTCGCCTGTGAAGTAGTTATACTTTGTCTCTACATATGTGAAACCATTGATACGTGAGATGATCTGAGCAGCGTCCTTGCCAAGTCCGTTAAGGATAACACGAAGTGGCTTCTGACGAACCTTATTTGCCTTCTCAGCGATACCGATAGCACCCTCTGCAGCAGCGAATGACTCGTGACCTGCAAGGAATGCGAAGCACTCTGTATCCTCTTCAAGAAGCATCTTACCAAGGTTACCATGTCCAAGACCTACCTTACGTCTGTCAGCAACTGATCCAGGAATACAGAAAGCCTGAAGTCCGATACCGATTGCAGCAGCTGCGTCTGCAGCTCTTCTGCAGCCCTTCTTGATTGCGATAGCAGCACCTACTGTGTAAGCCCACTTAGCGTTCTCAAAGCAGATTGGCTGAATACCCTCGATGAGGTGATATACGTCGATGCCTGCAGCATCTGTGATTTCTTTACACTCTTCAATTGAAGAGATGCCATACTCCTTAAGTGCAGCAAGGATCTGAGGCTCTCTTCTCTCATATGATTCAAATAATGCCATATTTTTTATCCTCCTAATCCTTACTCTTTTCTTGGGTCGATAAGTCTTACTGCGTCAGCAACACGTCCGTACTGACCTGAAGCCTTCTCAAGTGCCTTAGCAGGCTCATCACCAGCCTTGATGAAGTCCATCATCTTACCAAAGTTGATGTACTTGTAACCGATGATCTCATCGTTCTCATCAAGAGCAACATTTGTGATATAACCATCTGTAAGCTCAAGGTAACGTGGTCCCTTGTCAAGTGTTCCGTAGGTTGTACCAACCATTGAACGAGCACCCTTACCAAGATCCTCAAGACCTGCACCGATCTGAAGACCATCCTCAGAAAATGCACTCTGAGTTCTACCATAAACTATCTGAAGGAAGAGCTCTCTCATAGCTGTGTTGATAGCATCACATACAAGGTCTGTATTAAGTGCTTCAAGAACTGTAAGTCCCGGAAGGATTTCAGCTGCCATAGCTGCTGAATGTGTCATTCCTGAACAACCAATTGTCTCTACAAGAGCTTCCTGGATGATACCATCCTTAACGTTGAGGGAAAGCTTGCAGCATCCCTGCTGAGGTGCACACCAGCCGATACCATGTGTATAGCCGGAAATATCCTCAACCTTCTTTGCCTGTACCCATTTAGCTTCCTCCGGGATCGGAGCAGCACCATGATGTACTCCCTGATGCACAGGGCACATGTTCTTAACTTCTGTTGAGTAAATCATTACGATCCTCCTTGCTGAAAATATTTTATCATAAGCGGCGGGAACCGCTGACAATAGCTGTGTCTATAATAACAGAAAAACAGTCCAACAAAAAGTATTTTTTTTAATATTTTTGTAACTTTTAATTAACCTCTTAGGCGTGCAATAAAAGTCTGTATCCTTGAGATAGCCTCTCTCAGTTCATCGATCGAATAAGCATAAGAAATTCTTACAAAGCCCTCACCGCAGTCACCGAAGGCTGAGCCCGGAACAACCGCAAGCTTCTCCTCTTTAAGAAGCCTTGTACAGAACTCATCACTGGTCATGCCGAATTCCTTGATGCAAGGAAATACATAGAAGGCACCATACGGCTCAAAGCAAGGAAGTCCCATGATCTCAAACTGTCTCATAAGGAATTTCCTGCGCATGTCGTAGGACTCTCTCATCTTGGCGATATCCTTATCGCCCTCCTTGATCGCACTTATCGCAGCATACTGGCTGGTAGTCGGTGCGCACATGATAGCAAACTGATGTATCTTGGTCATCTGCTCGGCAATGATCTGCGGAGCAAGAGCATATCCGAGTCTCCATCCTGTCATTGCGTAGGCCTTGGAGAATCCGTTGACCACTATTGTTCTCTCCTTCATTCCCGGAAGAGATGCTATCGAACAGTGTCCGGCTTCGCCATAAGTAAGCTCGGAATATATTTCATCAGAGATTACTATTATATCTTTCTCTTTTACGATCTCGGCTATAGGCTCAAGATCTTCCTTTGTCATTATCGCACCCGTAGGATTGTTCGGGAAGGAAAGTATCAGAACCTTGGTCTTATCGGTTATCGCCTCCAGAAGTTCCTCAGGTGTAAGACGGAACTGATTCTCATTTTTTAGAGATATTGTAACCGGCTTTCCACCCGTAAGAAGCGTACATGGAACATATGAAACATAGCATGGCTCAGGGATGATAACCTCGTCACCCGGATTGAGCATGGCACGGAGAGCCACATCGATACCCTCGCTTCCGCCGACCGTTATGAGACATTCCTTCTTCGGGTCATAGCTGCAGCTGTATTTTCTCTCATACCATTTGCAGATCTCGGTTCTCAGCTCAAGCAGACCTGAATTGGAAGTATAGAAGGTCTTGCCCTTCTCGAGCGAATATATACCTTCGTCGCAGATGTGCCACGGTGTATCGAAATCCGGCTCACCAACACCAAGCGAGATTGCATCCGGCATCTCACTGACTATATCGAAAAATTTTCTGATTCCTGACGGTTTAAGTCCGACAACTGTATCACTCAGTGGATTTCTCATGGCATTATCTGTATCCTTTCATCGCTATCCTTCTCTGACTGGAAGATGATGTTATGGTCCTTGTATTTCTTCAGTACAAAATACGTTGCGGTTGAAACAACCGACTCCATCGGAGCTATCTTCTCATAAACAAAATGAGAAATATCCTTAAGGCTGGTGCCCTCGATCGTAAGTATCAGATCTGATGTCGAGCCTGACATAAGATGTACCGAATCAACCTCTTCAAAACGACTGATCCTTGTGGCTATCCTGTCGAAGCCCTCACCTCTTACAGGTGATATCTTAACTCCGATAAGAGCTGTAACCTTGTCACTGCCTTCAAAATTGTCCCAGTTTATCACTGTATGGTAGCCGCAGATAACCTTAGCCTTCTCAAGCTCTGTTATCTCCTCAGCAACCTCTTTCTCATCTTTGCCCATCATCGCCGCTATATCTGCAGCTGTGAGCCTGCTGTTCTTCTCAAGTATCTGAAGTAATTCTTCCTTTTCCGCTACTGTCATTTTTCATCCCTCCTCATACCATTTTTCCTTATAATCTTATCATTAATAAACGCTTATATCATTTCACCTTATTCGATTGCCGTTCGGGTATTCCATCATTATCGTCAATCACAACTGAGTATTCCATAATGATCATCGCCCTCTAATAATATAGCACATTGTTTTATATCATTAACAATAAATGATTCAAAAACTACATGTTTATATATACATTAAACAGTTCATCACCATCCGGCATGTCGATAACTCTGTTCAGCCTGAAGTTGTTTGAATATACGGAGCGGAGCTTTTCCTTCGTAAACTCTCCGGCATCATAAGCCGAAAGTCCGGTTTCTCTCCTTATCGCTTCAGCCACACTCTCTGCCTTGTCCGCAGCCGCTGCGATCACAAGGCTGCCCGTACTGCACAGCATATACGGATTTATTCCGAGCACTTCCGAAAGCTCAATAGTTTCCTGCCTTATTGGTATATCCTCGTGTCTCACTTTTACTCCAAGGTCTGCCGCTTCGGCAATCTGATAAACCGCTGCATACACGCCCCCGAAGGATACGTCATGCACACGCTTTGCACCGCTGCCGTATGCCGCCAATGCTGCCTTTTCTATACTGAGCATCCGGATATCGTTTATGCTCACTCTGTCGATATAACTTTCCGCAAAGCGTTCTCTCAAATATTCATGATGCTTCTTACTGAGTACTGCCGCGCCATAAAGTCCGGCATATCCGGCAATTATCACGTGATCACCAACTGATATTTTTCTGCTTATCTTATGATCAGAAATACGATCCGTTGTACTGTATGTATCGTCTCTCTTACAGTCCGCAGAGGTCTCGGAAGATGTATCGCTGTCACTCAAATTCAGACATCCGCATGCCGTAACACTTGCCGCAAGAAATTCCGGTCTCATCGCTTCAGTTATCTTCGTATCTCCGCCAATAATCGCAACCTTAGCTTCGGCTGTCCGGTCGGACAGATTCTTCATCATCGAACGGACATATCCTTCTCTGACCTCACTGCCCATGATGAGCTTTACCGAGATAAACTCCGGGCTTCCATCCATAGCATAGAGGTTATTACAGGCTCTGATATATGCCATATACAGACAGTCAATATACGCTGTATCACCGGAGCTGATATCAAACCCTTTCGGAAGCTCCGCACTGTCAGAGTAACCCTCAGCGACAAGCAGGCCTTCGTTTTCCCTAATATCAAGCAGAGCGGCATCATTTCCTGCAGCCGCTCCACCTTCAATAATCTTATTATATTTTCTGATGTGCTTCAGAACACTCCTGTTCAGCACCATCTCCGAGATATTTCCGTAATTCATGTCTTTTCATTCCGAGCCGTAACAATAGTCGACATATTATTGACAAATATTTTTCAGCCGTTTATCAGGCCAAACCAACACTCATCCATCTGAATCGATCACTCAGCAGCCGCATCAGTAGGAGTCGCAATTTCTTCAGTTGATGTATCCTCAGTTGATGTATCCTCAGTCGATACATCCTCACCGCCTTCAGAGCTAGCTTCTGTCGTCTCATCCGTGCTCTTTTCGGTACTGCCGCCTTCCTGCGTATCTTCGGTACTGTCCTTATCTTTGTCTTTATCCTTATCTTTGTCCTTGTCTTTATCCTTATCCTTGTCTTTATCTTTATCCTCAGGCTCATTAGGATTTCTGGCGATATGCTTTGCCGCAGGTGAATAAGTACTTCTGTTTATAAGGACTTCATCAGTACGTTCTCCATCAACATAAACATATTTCCAAAGTTCAGTATTATATCCCTCTCTTGCATCCTGGGTAACCTTTTCCTCACCAGGTTCAAGAGTCTCGTCCTCTTCAATTACATCTTCTCCCGGTTCAAGAGTCTCTGTAATATATGACTCGAATTCGATAGTCCTGTTGGAAGGTCTTGTTTCCTTGCCGTAAATATTAAAGGTTATATATACACCATCGCAAATAGCCTCGATATAGATCGGAGCCTCGCTGCTATTGGTGAAAATAAGATCCAGATAACCACCTGCGATAGCCGCATCATAAGAAAGATCGACATAATGAACAGGCTGTCCGTGATTGCTTCGCTCATCTATCTGAAGTTCGGCACGAAGAAGAGCATTGTAAAGAGTTGTTGAAACCTGACACACACCTCCACCGTAATCTTCTCCGGTACCATCACCGATAAATACGGTTGCCTTGTAAAAACCATTATCACCGTTTATCGGACTGATAGTCCAATAGAAGGAAAGCTGATCACCCGGATACATTATCGTACCATCAAGTATCTCTGCGGCACGTTCAACATTCTTCATACGATCGCTCGCACTTTCGTAATCAGTGGTATATGTACCGAGAAGAGATGTTATCTCTTCCAGCGCCGCTGCCGAATTATCATCATTCTCTGTAACGATAAGATCTGTTTTAATCTCTGAAGCAGAAGAATCCTCCTCGAGCTTTGCATTGATTGCATCAACAACCTTATTATAATCAACAGACATCTTAAGGTTCGATGCAGTAACCTTAACCGTACCATCATCTCTCTTGATCAGTGTCGTGTCCGCTCCGGCATTTATCCTGCTTCCTATCTCAGCATTGACAACTGAGCTGAGCATGCCCTGATTAACCGTTTTCTTACTTCTGTAATCAACGCCCTTACCGCTTTCGATGTTCTTGTTTTCCTTATATCTCTTGAGAACATCACCAGAATTACCTACCGTCACAGCCTTCTCAACTGCTTCATCGTAGTCAGCCGAAAGACCGATGTCACCAAGTGTAGTCTCAACATTGCCATAGGTATCATTTGTGAGCACAACAGTAACAGAAGACAGTTCCTCTACCTTCTGTTCAATCTTCTCTTTCGCCTCGCTTCTGGTAAGACCGCTGAGATCAATGCCGTCAACACTGACACCATTCTTCACAACAGGTTCCTGAGCCGATACTGTATTTGTCCTCTCATTTCCTGCAGGAATATTTCCCGCAAGCGGAAGACACATAGCAAAAGCCGTCAGTATAAATACTTTTTTTCTGATCCTGTCAAATACTCTCATCTTAAGAAACACTTCCCATTATAAAGCTGACACAAGCATACCAACAACAAAACCAAGTATCAGAACAGCACAGATAGCAATTGCAACTATTCTGCGCTTCTTATTGCTTTTCTTACTGAAATCAACCATTTTTAATATCTCCTCTTTTTTCGTCACCCTTCAGGGTATCAATATATATAATTCCGGCAGCCTCTGAAAAATCCGGCTGCGACTTTAGTCCTCACACAAAAATAACACCTATTTGTGCAATTTACAAATATATTTTGCAAAAATTCATACATTTTCACATAATGCACTCAAAACAGAGGTTTGAAAACTGTTTTTGCGTCATTTTCACCACAGTCCCGGATGTTCTGCGCGCCATTTACTCATCACTGCCTACATATCGTGTCACTGAATACATCTCGCGTCACTCACCATCCACACTACTTCTTGCATTACTGATCGATTTTCCTGCTCCTGCAGACACCTCTCAGCGCCCACTCACTTCATGCACTTACACTGCCCTCATTCTGCTTCGCACTTTTGCAAACGTCTCTCAGCACACACTCGCGGCATTTCGGCCGTCTTGCTATGCATACTTTCCTGCCGTGTGCGATCACCTGAATATTGTATAGTATCCACTGTTCCTTAGGAAGCACCTTCATGAGGTCATATTCCACCTTCTCCGGATCGTCATTTGCCGTCAGTCCAAGAAGCTTCGACACACGCTTAACATGAGTATCAACCACTATGCTCGGTTCATTGAAAATATTACCTCGCACAACATTGGCAGTCTTTCTTCCGACTCCGGGCAGCTTCACCAGAAGATCGATATCTGAAGGAACCTCTCCGTTGTACTCTTCAAGAAGCACCTTCGCGCAGGCTATGATGTTCTTAGCTTTGTTTCTGTAAAAGCCAGTGGAGAAGATGTCCTGCATCAGCTCCTCAAGATTCGCCTCTGCAAAGCTTCTTACATCAGGATACTTCTGGTAGAGATCCTTCGTGACCATATTTACCCTGTCATCGGTACACTGTGCGGAAAGAATGGTCGCAAAGAGAAGCTGCCATGGCTTCTCATAATGAAGGTAGGTATGGAGGTCAGTTCCATATTCTGTATTTAGTATCTCTGTGACCTTTGCGGCACGTTCTTTTTTTGTCATATTTTCCATCCTCCTTCATCTGTTCCAACGCCATTATGATAACAGTTGTCACTCCGATTACACTATAATATCATGCCATCATATTATTGTTTTCCATCCGGCAGTCATGATAATGCTGACATGATCACATTACTATTCCATGTACATCGGATCATATATCATAAAACTATCTTAATCCATTTTGTGCATCGCAGTTCCGACCATGTAATCGATAAACTGCTGAGCCGTCCTTCCGGACAGTCCGCCGTGCATCATTTCCCATTTATTTGCTTCAGCTATAAGCTTGTCATCATCAAGGATGAGCTCCGGATATCTCGAAGCAAGTACCCTTACTATCTCAAAGAATTCCTTCTGGTTTGGCTTACCGTAATTGATGGTCACGCCGAAACGATCCACCAGGGAAAGCTTCTCCTGCATGGTATCCGAATGGTGTTTATCCATATCATAATCATTCTGGTCATTCCAGGTTTCCTTGATTAGATGCCTGCGGTTTGAAGTCGCGTAGATCAGTACATTGTCCGGTTTCTCCTCAAGGCCGCCCTCGATGACCGCCTTCAGATATTTGTATTCGGTCTCAAAGTCCTCGAAAGAAAGGTCATCCATATAAATGATAAATCTGTAATTGCGGTTCTTCACCTCTGAGATGACTGCCGCAAGATCTCCAAGCTGATGCTTGAAAATCTCTATCATCCTGAGTCCGCTGTCATAGTATTCATTGATTATCGCCTTAATGCTTGTTGACTTACCGGTGCCCCTGTCGCCGTAGAGGAGACAGTTGTTGGCCTTCCTTCCGTTCACGAAAGCCTCTGTGTTGTCACGAAGCTTCTTCTTCTGAAGCTCGTAGCCCACCAGTTTATCAAGAGAAGCCTCGTCGGAATTCTTGATCGGTGTGAAGATCAGTTTTCCTTCATCATCTCTCTTAACCCTGAAGGCCTTATTGAGTCCGAACATGCCGACACCATGCTTCTTGTAAAAGTCTGTCAGAATGTCAAATATTTCATTTTCATCTTTAGCCGCTGCTATTCCGTCGCTGATCCTGCGGACGTATTTGCTGACGCTTCTGTTAAATACCTGTTCCCTCTTGGCGATCGATCTGTAATCAGTTATCACCGAAAAGCAGTCGATCCCAAGCTCACTCTCAAGGCCGGAAAAATCGTATTCCGCAAGCTCCTTGAATATCTTCATATCGCTCTTTGCGAAAAGGTTAACGCTGCCGTCACTCGCTCCGGCCCTCTCGCAAGTAAGCGTGAACGGATTTTCATTCATTATCAGATAAAATGCCAGATAATCTCTCCAGAGATTCTTATCGAAAGCAAAGTTGGTAGCAGTATCGAGGAGCTTATGGATCTCCTGATAAATAAGACTGATCGTCTCATCCTTACCCTTCACCCCGCTGTCATACTCCTGAAGTATCTTCGCCAGCTCATATAATATGCTGTCACCTTTTTCATCTCTGTACATAACCAGTTTTGCGAGTTTTTTATACATATCTTACACTCCTGTCAATTGTTTCCAAATGGATGTTTTTCGGCAACCATCATCAGTCCCATATCTTCCGCATTATAATCATAGGTCACATCATATGTCATATCATCAGTTATCAGACCGAAGTATTTATCAAAGTATTCCTTGAGTTTCTGTATAACCTCAGCTTTGATCTTTATTCTGTTTCCACCACCGCCAAACCTTGAAACAGCTGGCAGTATTTCATCAATATCATTTCCGGTTGTTCTGAGTACACCATCTCTAAAAGCATTCAGCATAAACCGTCTTGTCTCTGTTGCCTTTAATCTGTTTTCAGTAATTATCAGATTGAGATCAATGTTTTTCTGCTTATCTACAAACTCTCTCCAATCAGTCTCGACCACAGTATTAACATTTACTCGTTCGATAAACTTCTCAATCAACTCCTTCTTAGAACGAAGTTCCAGGCTGGACTTGATTGCCCTGTCGATAGATACAAGTATTTCTTTATCCTGACAATTCGAATCGTGATACTTTGCAACCAGCATAAGTATATAATCAATATTAACCTCAACCTGCTTCACAAGTTCCATCTCAAAGACAACATCATGAATGATACTTTCCTTGTCAGCCGCCTTTGGCTTAAGCTCTTCATATATATCAGTATAATGTCCTGTATAATCCTGGAAGTCTCTCTCCGACAGGATTTCATTTCCGATAAACTGATCAAATGCCGAAAGAATATTTCGAAGTCTGAGAATATTTCCAAAAAGAACTACAAAGTCCTTCTTAGCTTTTTCTCCAAGGAGACAGGTTCCATGCATATCCTCGCTTAGTGGATATTTCTGAATCAGTTCAGCTATCCTCTCCTCATATCCCTTCTGATGCTTTCCGTTATCATCGCAGCCATAATAATAATCATTATATGACTTAAGAAGAACTGTTCCTGATGCATTCTTATCGCCAAAGAGCGCAATTGCATCATTAGTTTCTTTCTGCAGATCTCGGAAACATATTATATTTCCATATGTCTTAACTGAATTAAGGATACGATTAGTTCTTGAAAATGCTTGAATCAAACCATGCTGCCGCAGGTTCTTATCAACCCATAATGTATTAAGAGTTGTTGCGTCAAATCCGGTAAGGAACATATTTACAACTATCAGAAGATCAACCTCTCTGTCCTTAACCTTCTGTGATAAATCTTTATAGTAATTCTGGAATCCTTTGGAAGATGAATCATAGTTTGTATTGAACACCTTATTATAATCATCAATACATGCATCCAGGAATTCTCTGGAGCTTACATCTAACCCATCCGTATCAAACTCTTCCTCAGAAAGAATGCCACTTGCCGGATCATCCTCATTCGGAGCAAATGAAAAGATAGTTGCTACCACAAGCCTCTTGCCCTTCTCTTCCATCTGCTTCTTGAATTCAAGATAATACTTCTTAGCCATCGGAATACTACTGACAGCCAGCATAGAATTGAATCCATTTACTCTCTGCCCACGAAGATCATAGAAATTATTACGCTTAGTCTTCTGATCAAAATGTGTAAGTATATAATCAACTATTTCTGCAACTCTTACACCACTGTTCAGAACTTCTTCCTGATTAATAGCCTCTACCTTCTTATCAGTAATAGTATCTTTAAGCGTCAGCGTATTCACATAATCAATTCTGAACGGAAGTACATTTCCATCGTTGATAGCATCAACTATCGTATATGTATGAAGCTTCTCACCAAATGCCTGCTCCGTAGTCTTTAGATCTGCCTTTCCACTTGAACTTGCATTATCTGCAAAAATAGGTGTACCAGTAAAACCAAAGATATGATAATTCTTAAAATGCTTTACTATCTGCGTATGCAACTCTCCAAACTGGCTACGGTGACATTCATCGAATATCATAACAATATGTTTATTATATGCGGGATGAGTTTTATTCTTTTTTACAAACTCACCCAATTTCTGAATAGTGGTTATTATGATCTTGTACTCATGAGGTCTGCCCTTCTCATCTATATCCTCCAGCTGATTCTGGAGAATACGGGTGCTCTTATTACTGTTAGCTGCGCCCTTCTCAAACCTGTCGTATTCCTTCATTGTCTGATAGTCCAAATCTTTTCTATCTACCACGAAAAGGACTTTATCAATATACTCAAGACTTGATGCAAGTCTGGCCGTCTTGAATGATGTGAGTGTCTTTCCGGATCCGGTTGTATGCCAGATATATCCCCCGGCCTCAAGAGTTCCCATCTTCTTATAATTTGAAGCAATCTGAATCCTGTTAAGAATCCTCTCTGTTGCAACTATCTGGTATGGACGCATAACAAGAAGAATATTCTCCGAAGTAAAGATGCAGTATCTCGTAAGAATATTTAATATCGTATGCTTTGCGAAAAATGTCTTTGTGAAATCAACAAGATCCGAGATAACTTTATTGTTACCATCAGCCCAATAAGAAGTAAACTCGAAAGAATTCGAAGTCTTACGAGCTTTATGTTTTGTATTTGAACTGTTTTCCTTTATGGCTCCATCTCTTGTAGTGTTGGAATAATACTTTGTGATAGTACCATTTGATATAACAAATATCTGTACATATTCATACAGACCTGAACCCGCCCAGAAGCTTTCCCTCTGATACCGATTGATCTGATTAAATGCTTCTTTAATCGGAACGCCACGTCGCTTAAGCTCCACATGGACAAGTGGAAGACCATTAACAAGAATTGTCACATCATAACGGTTATCATGCTTTGCTCCATCTGTTTGGGTATCAACCACATACTGATTGATAACCTGCAGATAATTATTATGAATATTCTTCTTGTCTATGAGAGAAATATTCATAGTAGTACCATCATCTCTGGTAAGATTCTGTACAAAATCCTCCTGAATCTTCCTGGACTTATCCACTATTGTTTCGTTAGGATTAGATATTTTTGACTTATAAAAGCTGTCCCACTCTTTATCTGAGAACTGATAATTATTCAGTTTTTCAAGCTGTTTCCTTAGATTATTGATCAGTGTAACAGAATCATGAATCTCCAAATATTCGTAACCTTGTTCTGAAAGCATTTTAATAAATGCATCTTCAAGTGCAGCTTCACTCTGATATGCATCAGAACGCTTTTTCTCTGGAACATATTCAGTTACTACAGTGCTCTCGTTTGTTGAGAGGACTATGTTGTATGTACTGTTCATATTTTTATCCTTTTTTCATTTTGGAAAGTTACCGGAAAGTTAAATCAACTTACCATCAACTTAGAAAACGCCCTGTTTTAGCCATTTTTCATTTTTACCATTCTCATAAAACCCTGTTTTGGAAAGTTACCGGAAAGTTAAAATAACCACCTCGCCAATTTTCCCACAAGTTGTGGGCGATTTGTTCTGTATATAATTGCGGATACATTCAAAAGATAATCAAAAGATAGTCAAAAGATATAAACCTTTTAGAATTCTTGATTTTCGTCGTTCCAAAGACAATTACTACATAATTTCAAAAGATAATCATAAGATAAGATATATTATTCTTCAGAATCTTCCTCGCTTGTATCTACACCCATTAATTTCTGTTCTATCTCTTCTGGAGTAGGAAGTAGATTTGATAATTCATATTCTGATATTCCTATAGGTTCATTAGAGGTCCCCACTGCATACTTTGCCAAAACATCATTTTTACTTTTGCATATAATAAGACCTATCGTTTTATTATCCCCTTCTTTTCTTATTAGGTCATCAGCAATAGCAACGTATGTAGCAGTTTGACTAATATCTCTCGAGTTAAACGCTTTGATTTTAACTTCTACCACAACATAACAATGTAGCCATATGTGGTAAAACAATAAATCTATATATTCTTCTGTTTCTTCAATTGGTAAAGGATACTCTTTTCCAACAAAAGCGAAACCCTTTCCAAGTTCAAGCAAAAAATCAATTACATTATCAACAAGTGCATCTTTTAGCTGTTTCTCATTATAGTCTTCTCTAATGGTAAGAAAATCAAAATTATATGGGTCCTTTGTCATTTCCTGAGCCAAATCACTTTGAGGTTTTGGTAAGGAATACTGAAAATTAGAAATAGCTTTCCCCTGTCTTTCATACAAGTCTGTATCTAAGAAGTTTAATAACACACTTCTTGACCAGTTGTTCTGAATTATCTTCTTTACAAAGAATGCAGCCATATCGCTATTCCCCTTACATCTATCCATAATTAAGCGATGATGTCCCCAGGGAACCGAGAAAATATCCTCCTCTGTTATTTGTGCCACAAGCTGTGGCACATTTGTATCTTCTGCATTTTCTTCTAATTGTGCCACAGCTTGTGGCACAATTGTATTATTGGAATATAAACAATAAAAACTAAAAGCATACCGAAGATTTCTAACTGAAAAACCAGTACTGTTAGGAAATTGTTCCTTCATATCCCGGCTTAATCTCTTATAAAATCCGCTTCCCCATTTTGAATCTGCTTGTTTTTCAAATATATCCCTTCCAAGTGACCAATAGAACGAAATCAGCTCTCTATTAACCGAAACTGTTGCCCTAATCTGGCAGTCCCTGTATCTTTGGCTTATATCTTTAATCCAACTTTTATATTCTTCATCAAATTGTATTATCTCGTCCATTAATCCTCCATCTATTATAATTGTGCCATCAGTGCCGGCACTATTCAGTTCCTAAACTTATCTATAGAACTGCCATCATCACATTTCCAGTTGTCCCATCCATTGCTTGCAGCCCCTATAACAAACTGACTAGCAGCCGAAGGCGAACTAAATGTAACATCATTATACAGTTTTCCATCTATAATTGTAGCCGACTTTCTTGCTTCAATAATATTATCTGAAAGTCCAGGTCCTTCATTCTCACATACCATACTTCCTTTTAAAACAATATATTTGCCACTTGTAACCTGCATGGTAGCTTGAATTACAATTCCTGCTCTCTTAATCTTTCTCTTCAATTTATATATACCATCAGGAACTGTGCTAGAGCTATCATCATTCACAGACTCCAACTCTTCTGAAGCCTCATCGTCACGATAAGTTATAAGATCCAGTCCTAATGCATCCAGCATCTGATAAGCTTCTTCCAGATATTCATTGCAATCCTCTTCATCACTCGTATTGGCTGTACCTGTTGTTGTCTGTTTAGTAGTATTCTCATAAAAGCCGAGATCTGTAATTCTCTTGTTTAATGTATCTTCAAGATATTGAATGGTTCCATCATTAAAGAATGTTCTTTCCTTAAACTGTGTAAGAACATAACAATAAGTCCACTTATCATATTTATCTTCATGAGAAGTAGGTCTGTTTTTCAAGCCATTCTTTGATTTACCAACATATATTACATCCTTACCAGATTCATTTTTTCCAAAAAGAATGTATACAATAAACAGATTATCAATTTTAAATAATTCTTCTTTACTATTCAGATTCTGATAAGGAATTCTATATATTAGTGTAGAACTATTAGCCTTAGACATTTCTACCGAACGTCCAAAACATCTGATAACATATTTCTTAGCTTTAGCCACTATAATACCTCTTTCTCTTTAAATGATAATAATTTATCTCTGTAATATTCATATTGTTTCTGACGGGTTTCTATCTCGGCAGGAAGTCCTTCTGAAATATCACTGCACAGTTCATCAAACCTATCAAGAATGCCAACTATCCTATCCTGTTCCTCCCTTGTTGGAAGAGGAATAATAATATCCAACAGTTTACTTGGTGTCACCTCAATAACCTTGGTTCCATGGGCAAGTTTTTTCTTCTGGTTATAGAAATGGTCTGTATGGAAATAATAACTTAAATACTTAGCATTTTGATTATGATGAATAATTGCAGTATGACCACTTACTGCCACTTCATCCTCACCAACCCATGCAGTACACGAACAAACATCTTCTACATTTTCACTGGTTACCGCCATAACGATATCATTATGTACGGCATGTTTTGATTTATCATATTCATCTTTATCTAAATATTTGATGACTTCTGAAGTAGTAATTCCGAAATGTGTATACATCTGTCCATAGTGAATACATGGATATCCTTCTTCAACAAAATGTTTCTTTTGGAAATTACCACCTCGGGAAACTGTAGCAATATCAGATAGCTTAACATATGCATATCCAAATACATACTGAAAGAGTTTAATTAGGTTCTGTTCTGTTCTGTTCTGTTCTGTTCTGTTCTGTTCTGTTCTGTTCTGTTCTGTTCTGTTCTGTTCTGTTCTGTTCTGTTCTGTTCT
>CAMNMC010000052.1 GCA_946544235.1 uncultured Lachnospiraceae bacterium
GCAGTAAAGCCAGTAAATATAAGCGTTTACGCAGTTTTTTGATATAGAAAAATCAGGGGCAACGCCCCTGACTTTGTCTACAGTCTGAAATACCCGATTGAAAACATCGGGTATTTTTCTACGTCTATGATTAGCTTGCTTCATCCAGCTTCTCGACATCTTTAAGCGGTTTAAAAGAAACCGTAAATCTGGTTCCTACACCGACTCTTGAAAGTACATCAACCTTTGCCTCATGAGCATCGATGATCCATTTTGCGATTGAAAGTCCGAGCCCGGTTCCGCCGGTGTCTGCATTTCTTGCTTCATCGGAACGATAGAATCTCTCAAAAATGTGATCAAGCTGATCCTGAGTTAGTCCGATTCCCTCGTCCTGAATAACGTATGATACCGAACCTTCATTTCCGGTTTTAACCTGAATCTTGATCTCGCTCTTTTTATCCGAATATTTTGCGGCATTCTGCAGGAAAATTCTTGCAGACTGCTTGATCATCGCAAGATCGCCATTGATCATATATTTCTCTCTTTCAGCCTTACGATCATTGGTTATTATCTCGTCCAGAGATTCCTTATTAAACTCCTTATCAGAGCTTCCGTCATAGCTGCGGTTACCATTTATTATCAGTCCATGTTCATCCTCACCGCCAGGTTCCGTGCCGTCCGCTCCTTCTTCCATATACTGTGCACTGAACAAATCGGTTTCTCCAAAATACTCCTCAAGATCGTTAACCTCCTCGCCTTCAAGGTAGAATTTATATCTGTGAGATTCGTCTATCATGATCGACTCCTCCCATACCTCGAAGATAACCTTGGAAAGATCGAAATCCCTCCTCTGGAGATTATTTCTTCCACTGTCCCCTCTTGCAAGGAAGAGCAGCTGCTCCACGAGTTCCTTCATGTGCTCGGATTCATTTTTAAGTGCCTCTATCGATTCTTCAAGGATCTGTTCGTCCTGCTTGCCCCAGCGGTCGAGCATATTTACATAGCCCTGGATAACCGCGATCGGTGTACGAAGCTCATGTGATGCATCCGATACGAAACGTACCTGCTGTTTTCTGCTCTCCTGCATCTCGTTCAGGAGGTTATTAAGTGCGATCTCGATGCCCTGAAGTTCCTTATCACCAGTACTGATAAATGGTGAGTTCGGATCAGCCTTGTTGATGGCTGATTCGAGGTGACGCATATTTCCCTCTGAAAGGGCTGCACCATCCATAGCTTCGGAACCAACCTTTCCGTCTTCTGTGAGCATTCGCTTATCAACAACACCTGATGCCAGCTTGCTGACTGCATCTGCCTGAAGAGCGATCTCATACAGAGGTCTCATACGCTTCCTGATCTGTCTGGTCTTGTAGAAGCCTGTTGCGAACCATATGAGTTCTCCGATAAGAAGTGCAAAGATAACCGGATTAACGATCTCTATGTATTCTCTGACATAGAACTCATAAACCTCACCATCTTCCAGCTTCACGCTGTAGATCACTTCTTCTCTTCCGTCTCTTGTATCGACATCAAAATCTACATCGGCAGCTCCGCTGATGGAAAGCCATCTTTCCTTATCTTCGAAAATACTGTCCGGAAGCTGCTTATGACAGTTAATAAAGAAGAAGCCTATAGCAATAATGATCACTATAAAATCCAGAAGACCTATGGCCGCGAGACTTCTGAAGAAGAAAT
Organism: uncultured Lachnospiraceae bacterium; assembly: GCA_946544235.1. Taxonomy (GTDB): domain Bacteria; phylum Bacillota; class Clostridia; order Lachnospirales; family Lachnospiraceae; genus Eubacterium_Q. Next base: position 1,672 of record CAMNMC010000052.1, read on the forward strand.
CACTGTTGATCTTCCTGGCAATGGAGCTTGTTTTCTGTTTTGCTTTATTTTTCTTATCTGCTTCTGCCATATTGTTTCCTTAAACTAATTATCACGGATCACATATCCCACACCGCGGACGGTTGTGATAAACTTGAGTCCGAATCTGTCATCTATCTTGGTTCTTATATATCTTATATAAACGTCAATAACATTTGTTTCGCCCATATAGTCGTAACCGCAGACAAGGTTCATAAGCTTGTCCCTGTTCATGACTATATTTTTATTTACCATAAGAACGCGGAGAAGCTCAAACTCACGGTTTGTAAGCTCGATCCTGTTACCCTTAACCTTAACCTCATGGCTCTCCTCGTTGAGGCTGACCTCGCCGATGGTTATATTTTTGCTAATATGAGCCTCTGCTGATGCCTCCGCAGAAGCAACGCCTCTCTTCTTAAGAGCCACACGTATCCTTGCCAGCAGCTCCTCGATGGCAAAAGGCTTGGTGATGTAATCATCCGCACCGGCATCAAGTCCTGCGACCTTATCCATAACTGCATCTCTTGCAGTAAGCATGATAACAGGTGTGTCCTTCTTCTGTCTGAGCCTTCTCAGAACCTCGATTCCACTGAGTTCCGGAAGCATGATATCAAGAAGAATAAGATCATAGTCTCCTTCCATAGCCTTGTCGAGACCTGTTCTTCCGTCGAAGGCTTTATCAACCTCATTACCCTCATGTCTCAGCTCAAGCTCGACGAATCTTGCGATCTTCTCTTCATCCTCAATAATAAGTATTCTGCTCATCCTTAACCCACGCTCCTTCTCTTTTCACAGCTGTGCCGGTGCCAGAGAGCGGCACCGGTAAGTTTACTATTTACATTATATTTTAACACCCGGGTGTGTTATTTACATGGAATATGTTATTTACACGGAATTTGTTATTTACACATGGAAATATTTGTAAGTGTCTTATGATCTGTACTCGCCTGTGATCTTGTTATCCGGATCACTGTTAACTTCCTTATAATCGATATCTACTACGTTGTTGCCGGCTTCTGTTCCGTTCTCTGCAGCCTTATCAAATGCCGCATCAGTTCTCTTTTTTGCTTCGTTGATTTCCTCCTCAGCAAATGTTGTGAAGCCTTTATCTGATTCTTTAGCGGTTGAATCAGCGTCATTCTCTGCTGCATCAGTATTGTTGTTTTCTGCATCATTCTTTGTTTCGTTCTTCATAGCATCAGCATTTGCAGCCTGCTTCTGTGCCTTCTCTGCCTTCCTGCTGTTCTTCATGTTTGTTGCGCCGTCAGCTGCCCTGTCGCAGAAACCGTTCACATCCACCGTAACCTGGTCAACACCTTCAAAGTGATATCTGAAGTCGAAGAAGAGTCCGATCACCATGAGCGGAAGTACGATCCAGAAGAAGAATATAAGTGCGAGTACAAGAACGAGTACCGGAACCTGCATAACCTGCTCATGTCTCTTATTAACCGTGAACTTTGTATCTATACTCTTTCTGACAACCTTCTTAACCCACTCGAAGAAGCTGTCAACGCCATCGCCCACTGTAGTATTTTCACTGCTCTTATCGTATTCAGCTGTTGCATTAACAAGCCTCTCGCTTGCCTTATTCTCTGCTGAAGAGTCGCTGCTGAACTTTGCGGTTGTCTTGTTTTCGATCTTGCCGCTTTTCTCAAGATAAACGATTGCATCAAGTATATCGCCTTCGCATAAATCAAGTGCTTCCAACGCATCAGCGTAGCTCACACCGGTTTTTTCTCTTATTTTTTCAACTTTTTCCAACTTATCCATAATCCTCATCCTTTCATCATTCTTATATATCAGTTTGTTTTTCTGCTTTCGATGGTCTAATAGTAACATCCGAAAATTAAACTGTAATATGAGAAAGATTAAAAAAAGATTAGAAAATATAGTATTTCTAATAAAATATGCCGATTATGCACACATAATGATTATATAATCCCGACACGTAAAATACAACCTCTGCCGTGGCACAAAAGAAGGGCAGGTACCGAATTGATCGGCCTGCCCATTCTTATTCTTGGTACTTGTTTTGAAACTGAAACCTTAAATAAAACTGATAATTTTTAACTTTCAAAAAGCCATGTCAAATATATAATAATTGCTAATGACTGCTTATTCTGATAGTATATTATTATTAATAAAGTTTTGATGAGGGATCACACTTTTTTTAGAGCAAGTAATACTTATCGATCTCATAAAGCTGAAATTATATTTGCATTCATATATGTAAAATAGTCGAAAGGAGGAACAGCCATGCCATATTATGATAAAAGCAGTGATGATGCCATGAAGGATGAAGATGTTGATTTCACTGATGTTATGAATATAATGAATATGCTCGACAACTTTGCCGAGTCAGAAGAAGGAAGGATGAGGCTTCGCATAGCCGACAATCCAAATGCCAAAACTGCGAAAACCTACCATCACGGAAGATGTGATGTCGGAAGCCCATGGGCAACCGGCACAGCTCCGAACGAACTGGGATGTGAGTGATCTATCATAACAAAATATAGTGAAATAATTGATAATAATACTGATTCCACAAACATATAATGGATGTTGTGAATACAACAATAACAAAATCAATTTTTAATTGCTGTAAAAACACACGTGACCGTGTGTTATAACTGTCAAATAAGATATAGAAAGAAGGAAGTACATATGCATAATACATTTTCACCACAGGGTGTCTGCTCAGTACAGATTGATTTTGATATCGAGGACGGAAAGCTCTATAACGTACATTTTACAGGAGGCTGCAACGGCAACCTCAAGGCAATAGGACGTCTCGTTGAAGGAAAGGATGCAAAGGAAGTCGCTGACATCCTCCGCGGTAACCAGTGCGGAATGCGCGGCACCTCCTGCGCAGACCAGTTCTCAAAAGCTATCGATGAGGCTATAAAATAAGCCCCTCAGCAAAGTAGTGTCACACAATCAGATTTACGCTAAGTAATCGAGTAACAAAACAGGCAAGACTGCATACGCAGCCCTGCCTGTTTTAATGTCAGCCCAGTATATTCCATGCCTTAATGAATCAATTAAAGCGTTGAAAAACAATATAATCAGGCGTAAAATATAGCATATAAGAAGGTATTTTAAACCGCATCATCATGCGCATATTTTGAAGGAGGGGACGTAATGCAAAAAAGCAAAAACTTCTTGATCACCAAGCGGAAGTGCAGAAGGTTTTTTAGTATTATTGCTGCACTGTCCATCATTCTTTCACTAACAGGCTGTAAATCCGAACTTGATGAATACACCGACAGAATGGATGCAGAAATCGCTTCAAATCAGGCCGATAATCGTATGACAACTGAGGATCTCTCTACAGAGAAAGAAGTTGATGTTGATATTGACAAACCAATTACTGAAGTCGATCCCGGCGTAGATGTCAAAGACCCTACAGCAACTGATACTTATCCCGATGATGATACCGAGGATTATATCCCTGATGGTGATACCGGCAATAATGAAAACAGTCTTGATCTTAAGTGGCAGGAGTTTTCATATACCGACACCGACGGTAAAGGTTATACGATAGAGAAAGGTATAAAGCTGTCCGGATGGATATCTCAGGATAACACCGAATTGCTGAACTCTGTGTGGGCAGAGATTGGCTGTAAAGGTGAATTTCCCGTAACCCCTTCAGATATGGGGTTCTATGATGGCAAGGTTTCCATGCGAAGTATCTACGGAACAACCTATAATGCAGAAAGATCCTGGGATAATATAGTATATTCAATCGGATATTTGTATCTGAAAAATCAAACCGACGGCATTGATATCACCGAAGATAACACGCATAGTGTTTATTTTTCTATGGGCGGATACCTCTCAACTATAAGAGTTTTTTATTCTAATCCCAAAACAGTTTTTATGTATTACAATGAGTTCAGCACTGAATGGGAGGGTATCAGCGCAAAAATGACAGGAAATACCTGGGGACGCTGTCCTATAGTCATTGGCTGTGCATATAGTTATACGCCTTATGAACATTACGGCGAACCTATCCCTGACGAATGCGAATTCTACTTCGGTTCTGATCATTTCTATATCCCGTATATCAGTGAATAATATGCATAATTTCATATTTGACCAAAAACGAAACATCACTACCGGCGCATTACATTATTATTTATAGCTGTAATATGCCAACATAATATTTTATGTACTTCTATATTTAGAAAACAAAGGAAGGTGATAAAAATGGAATGTCCACGTTGCGGTACATTTAATCTCGGACAAATATGTTCAAACTGCGGAGCCGATATGGAAAAACTATCCTCCAATTCCGGCAGCAATAACAACTCTGTCAGTTCTTCAAATAAAGCTTACCCGACATATCAGCCAAGCCAATCATATAATGGTTCTTCTCTTCCATTTGGAGGTTTTTTTATGCTTCTTGCCGGAATAGCAATCATAGTTTGCGGACTGATATGGTCAGGCAAATACAGTAAATATCTAGATCGATATAAAGCTACCCATGATACCACAACATATATGAATGGCTGGTACTTTGACGATGCAGCTACATATAAAGCAATGGAAAAGGTTCAGGAACATTGTCTGGATATTATATTTCTTTCCGGCGGATGGGCCATTGTTGTCGGAATAATGATCCTCGCTGCAAAGGAGTCCTTCATAAGAACATATATATGGGGAACAGCCGTTATAACCTTAATTATGTTGTTATGCTCATGGTCACATAGTGATGATGCCGAAGAATATAATCTAGAATATCTTATCAGCGGCAAACTGTTAACCAATGCTATCGTTTTTCTGATTCTGGCTATAATAGTATATTTTTTCCTTATCGGCTCCAAAGGCGTGCAGGAACATATGCGAGCACATAATAGAAAGGCCTATGTTTCCAAATCAGCAAATACCTATACTGCAACATATGATCCGAATCCATCAAGACTTGCCAAGGCAGCTCAGCAAAAAAAGGAGGAAGAGATCCTCAGAAATGGCGGATGGAGATGTGCCTTCTGCAACGATCTCAATGCGTCATATATCGGTACCTGCAGCTGCGGAAAAACGCGTTCACAACATGATGATAAGATCCGGCAGAATGCATTATATAAAGAAGAACTCAGAAAGAGTCAAATGACTAAGGATGATAATTCGACAGATTCCACTAAAAAAGTCTCAGACGCTTCTGTTACAAATACCGTAAATGTTTCTCCGGAAAAACCTGCTAATATCATCACAGAAGAAAAACAGCCAAACAATGATACTGCAGCATCACAGTCTACAGACAACGAGCCTGTGCTATGCACAGCTGATCCCGAAGGCTATCCAATGTATTTTTTACCAAACGGATATCCATATTATTTAAACAGTGAAAATCAAAAATACTACTATTGTGAAAACGGAAGACTAATCTATTATGATGAAAATGGTGACACATATTATCCATTTTAGAAAGAACGAGGAAAAAATATGAGTACATTATTTGCCGCTCTTATTACAATATGTTTATATTTAGTCATACTGCCTTCAAACACAAATACATCATCCGCAGTTATTTTTGCGATTATCGTATATGTAGTATCTCTGGTTTTAATCATAAAAATCAGAGATGCTGTCGAGGACAAATTTGAAGATATAGTCGATGATGCTACAGAAAAATTCCGTCAGAATTCCGGATATGGGAACACAACAAGCAGGAGTTCGTATAATTCTCCAAGCAGACAGTATTCTTCAACAAGCAGTCATTCCTCCTACATCCCAACTCTCGGTGATGGATCTTTAATAAAAACATATGAGAATAACAAAAAGAAAGAAGTTAAAACCGCCGGATATACGTGGGAACAACTTCAACAGATAAAAGAATTCAATGGTAATATTTCAGAAGATTACTGGAGATGCGGTAATTGCAAAAGAACCAACAATAATTTAAGAGACAAATGTGAATTCTGCGGACTCAGTAAAATCTCATCCGATGCTTTGATCGTACGAAATTACAAAAAGCTCGATGAAGAGAAACTAAAGAAGGCTGAAGAACAGAAAGCTCAACAGGATGCAGAACCATATGCATGGTATTATGATCACAACGGAAAGATATTCTACGCTGATCGATTGGGAAGAGCTCATTACCCGGATCCTGCACTCGTTGAAGAATCTGTTCCGGCATCTGAACCGGAGCAGATATACGAGCCTGAACCGATATCTGAGCAACAGCAAACATTCGAACCTGAACCAGTATCTGAGCCACTACAGGCAAACGCACCTGAACAGGTATCCGAGCCACTACAGACATTCGAGCCTGAACCGGTATCTGAGCCATTACAGACATACGAGTACATAACAGCATACGAACCACAGCAGACTAACATGCCTGAACAGGCAACCACACCTACAGAAACGGAACAATCTCAGCAGGAAGAAAGACCACAATTAATGTTCTGTCCATTCTGCGGAAATCCTGCCGGAGCAGGTCAGAATTTCTGTGCCTACTGTGGTTCGGATATTTCACCATATTTCAATCATTAATCTTAATCCTTCCCTGCCCGTAAGGATCGGAATACTCAGCTCCGACCACTCCGCCAAGGGTATCAGTTATATAATCGATAAGTACCTGATTGTCAAGCTTAACTCTGTCCTGAAGAAGCTTTGAGCCGTCAAACATCGTATAGCCATCGCCGTGCTCAAGGATCATATAGTTATGCCCTGCAAGGGTATAGGTTTTGTCAGGATCTATCGGTTCACCACCTACCATAACATTTTTAACACGACGCTCACCGCTCACTCCGGCAAACATAGTATTTTCATCAACCACGCAGCTGCTTTCAATGTTAACATCAACCTCATAGCTGAGGCCGGAAACCTGCAGAAAACCACCATTTTCCTCAGGCAGTTTATGAGCGCCCCACTCAAGCGCATAAAGTATCTGCTGACCGGTAACCTCTATCACACAAATCTCATTTCCGTATGGCTGAACACTTATTAAATCTCCATTGGTTATATCACCTTTTTCTATATTTGCACGGATTCCGCCTCCGTTTATAAACGCAATATCCGCGTCTGCCTGGTCTCTGTAAGCATCTGCAACCAGGTCTCCGAGATTGGTTTCAGTCAGACGAACAATTCTGATCGGATTTCCCTGCGAATCCTTCTCATTCGGATCAAATATAGTCAGATCAACATCTGTCGAGGCAACAACAACTCCCATTTCTTCATCAAGCTTATCCATTGCCTCGTCAATCTTTCTGCCGATTTCATTATCAACAGTAATAAGCTCCTGCAACGAATCATCATTCGGCCAGCTCCACAGACCTGTTTCAACGATCTCTCCCTCAGCTGAAATATGAACATATCCGATATTATGAAGCTTCGTACCGACAGCCGAACGTGTAACGCTGTCACCATCTTTATTCTTCATTTCAATCTGATCAGTATCGTGGCTATGTCCGTCTAAAAGCATATCGATACCATTTGTATGTGAAAGAACATCTGCGTAAGTCCAAGGTTCACATGCCCCTTCATTTCCAAGATGAGCCATCACAAATACAAGCTGGGCACCGTCAGAACGGGCATCATCAACAGCCTTCTGAACCGCATCATACACTCCTGTGCCGTCCGAATCCTCCATAAAACCATATATATACTCGCCTTTATCATTCTGGAAATATCTCGGTGTGGATGAAATAAGTGATTCCGGAGTCGTAACACCGACGAAACCGATCTTGATTCCCGCAACCTCTTTAATGACATATGGATCAAAGATCAGCTTTCCCTCTTTATTGAAGTTACAGCTGATATATTTAAAATCGGCTTTTTCTGACAGAGCAAGGAACTGCTCCATACCATAGTCAAATTCATGATTTCCGGGAATGGCAATATCATAATGAAGATCATTCATCAGATCAATTATTGCCTCACCTTTGCTTAAAGTTCCGATACTATCTCCCTGAATCGCATCGCCATCGTCCACAAGAATAGTCTCATAACCCTCAGCTTCCAGATTATCTCTGATATCCTTCAGACCCGCAAAGCCGAAGCCTTCGTCCACTCCACAGTGAACATCACTGGTGTAGAGAATATATATCTCACCATTTTTAGCGGTATTTCCGGTTCCGTCACCCTCTTTTCCGTCAGCTGTTTTATCATCTGTTTTATCATTGTTTCCGTTATCCGCCTTATCATCTTTCCCGTCACCTGCACCCTCGGCCTCCGGAAACCTGCCATTAATTGCATCAACAAAATTGTCAAAATACTTATCACCCTCGACATCAGTCACAAGCATGGCATTGTAATCAAGTGTACTTGCGTCCACTCCGTCATAGGTAAATCCCTGCTTGTAGAAGATAACCTGACCGTAGGTTTCTCCCTTATCCGCAATACAGCTGGCATGAACAGTTATCTCTTCCTTTACAAAGCCCGGGTAAAGAGCACACATCATCGCAAGGCAGTCACAGTTTTTTACATCTTCGCTTCCGTTATTCTTATAGAATTCTCTGATCTTGCCAAATGATTCGCCAACAAAGCTTCCGACTTCGCCCTGTTCCTTAAGGACAACAAACTGATCATCGGTCCATGAAGCGTCTCCGCCACAAACATCAAAGCCTACGATCGTTATCGGAAGACCAGAAGCAAGCATTATTTTGTATGCTTCTGCATCTGAATAAACGTTGAATTCAGCTACAGGTGTAGCATTTCCAACGCCAAGTCCGGTCGTACCCATTGACCAGATTCTTTTAACATTTTTCATTGTTTCAGGATCTTTGGAAATAGCCTTTGCAACATTTGTAGCAGGTCCGAGCGCAACTATCTCGATTTCTCCCGGATGTGCTTTAACTGTATTTATAATAAAATCAACAGCATCTCCATCATCTGCCTCTCTCGATGGATGAATAAGATCTGCTTCCCCCATTCCATCCTCTCCAAATACGCTGAAAGCAGTTCTGTCAACTCCTTCATAAGTCGTTGCCGAGCCCTTAAAAACCGGGGCATCGCAGCCTGCCATCTCAAGAGCCATAATAGCATTCTTTGTACTCTGCTCCAGGTCAACATTACCTACAAGCACAGTTACCCCGACTACGTTTACGTTAGGATTAAGTGCCGCAAGGATTATCGCTGAAGCATCATCCGCACCAGTATCCGTGTCTATTATCAGATTTCTCTTACCCTCGACGATCTCGCCTGTTGGTGTTAAGGAACCAGTATTCGAACCGCCCTCTTCCGTCACCTCCCGTGTGGTGCTTGTGTCTGTATATCTTTTTTTATCGTTCTTGCCGCAGGAACAGAGACCAAGACACATAGCTAGTATAAGAGTAAATACTATCAATGATCTGATCTTTTCATTCATACTCATATAACCTCCTCATTAATATGTTTGAAAACACACATATATTGTACTTCCAGGACATACATTTATACTTCCAAGACACACATATATTCTTTCAGGACACACATATTATACTTCCAAGATATACTGGCTGTAAACAAAAAGCACGGAAACCCTTATCTATAAGTAGATATTATCTGTGGGGAGCAACATAAATGGATGAAATAAACAGAATGTGTTACAGATAGTGCTGATTTCATATGTCTATGGGGATAAAAAGCAACATTTATTTAGAATTATGATGATTGTGTTGCTGATATTACCGAATTCATATAACTAAAGGGGGTGAAAAGCAACATTTATTTAAAATTATGATGATTGTGT
>CAMNMC010000053.1 GCA_946544235.1 uncultured Lachnospiraceae bacterium
GATGCGCTTGAGGTCAGGATGGCGCTCGAGGAGCTTTCTGTTGGTCTTGCCTGCGAGAGGATCACGGATGAGGGCAAGAAGAAGCTTATTACAGCGGGCGTTGAATTTAAAGAGGCCATCAATTCAAAGCTTGTTCCTGCGATAGTTGAGAAGGACGAGAAATTCCATGACGTTATATTTGAGGCGTCTGAGAATCAGAGGCTGATCTCGATGGCAATGAATCTTCGAGAGAAGGTTTACAGATATCGTTTTGAATACGTTAAGGTTTTCAGCTACCATGACAAGCTGATCACCGAGCATGATGAAATAACGAGAGCGATACTCCGTGGCGACAAGGAGGCAGCTCAGAGGGTTATGCGGAAGCATATTTATGACCAGGAGCAGATCGTTATTCAAAATACGCTGCTGGAGAATCGTTGATCATTATGAGAACCCTGTTACAGAATTGAATCATATACCGATGAACGCAGTTAGAGTACGCTGGTGAAGGATGGACATCAGCATTATAGATATCAGTGATCGCATTATGTAGAAACAGGACAATAGTATTCATATGTTGGTGTGATCGCTGCAATGGAGGAAAATACAGTGAACGGAATTTTCATATCAATGGAGGGTCCGGACGGATCGGGTAAATCCACTCAGATAGAGCTTTTAAAGAAATATTTTGAAGATAAAGGGATTGAGTGTGTCATAACGAGAGAACCGGGCGGAACCAGGATCAGCGAGGCCGTAAGGGGCGTGATCCTCAATAAGGATTACACCGAAATGGACTATATGACAGAACTTCTGCTCTATGCATCTGCAAGAGCTCAGCTGGTTTCGGAGGTGATACTTCCGGCACTTGAGGAAGGTAAATGCGTTATTTCCGACCGCTTCGTGGATTCTTCTGCGGTATATCAGGGAATCGCGAGAGGGCTCGGAGTCGAGACCGTTTATGAGATAAACAAATATGCCACAAGAAACCGTTTTCCGGACAAGACCTTCCTGCTGGATCTTCCTGCAGAGGTTGGGATCGCGAGAAAGAAGGATCAGAAGGATCTGGACAGGATGGAGAGAGAGAAGCTTTCCTTCCACGAGAAGGTGGCTCAGGGTTACCGGGATATGGCCGAGAGGGATTCTGAGAGAATTGTGAGAATTGACGCCACAAAGAGCGTTGAGGAGATACATGAAGCTATAATTACCGAAGTCAGAAGATTGGTAGAACGGTAAGAGGGTAGTTGTTCCGTATTATGAATGGCGGATATATTATTAATAACGGATAAATCACGAATAATCGATAAACCATGATTAACGGAAAAAACTGCTTTGACCGATAGTATGACCGGCCGGAGTAAATCAGGGTGAATGATAATAAATAACCCCGTGATCGATGCGTGATCTCAGCCGGAAACGATCGAAACGTTCAGGCGGAAACGATCGAAACGTTTAGGCGGAAACGATCGAAACGTTCAGCCGGAAACGATCGAAATGTTCAGGCGGAAACAATCGAAACGTTCAGGCGGAGCATGCGTTGAAGAAGAAGGAGGTGCATAGATATGGATTTTCAGCATATAGTAGGACATGAAGATATAATCAGGCATTTTAAAGCGAGCATAGAGATGAACCGCGTGAGTCATGCGTATATTATCTGTGGTGAGGCTGACAGCGGCAGGAGTTCCCTTGCGCTTTCCTTCGCCAAGACTCTGCAGTGTGAGGAGGGCAAGATCGATCCTTGTAATCATTGCAGATCCTGCGTGCAGGTTGATTCTGGAAGTCATCCTGATATCATATTTGTTGAGCATGAAAAACCACTGCTCATTTCTGTTGATGATATCAGAAATAATGTGGTAAATACGATCGACATCAAACCATACAGCAGCAAATATAAGATATATATTATTGAAGATGGCGAGATGATGAACGTAGCTGCGCAGAATTCACTGCTTAAGACTATTGAAGAACCGCCGGAATATGGTATAATTATTATTCTGACAACTACGCTGGACAAGTTACTGCCGACTATTATTTCGAGATGCATAACACTTTCCACCAAGCCGGTCAAGGAGAGAGATATCTACGATTATCTGGTTGAGAATTTTAAACTGGATGACAAGAAGGCGGGCTTCTGTGTTGAATATGCTCAGGGAAATCTCGGCAAGGCTATTAAGCTTGCTACGAATGAAGATTATGACAGGCTCATCAAGTCAGTGATACATCTGGAGACAAATATTTACAAAATGGATGCTGAGGCTGTTGCGGCAGTTATAGAGGACTGTGAGAAGCATTACAAGATAACCATGGGCGAGTATCTTGACTTAATGATGGTCTGGTACAGAGATATCCTGATGCTCAAGGTTACGGGTAAGATTGATAAGATCATGTTCAAGGATCAGTACAAAACGATCATGGAACAGTCCAAATATCTGTCCTTTAACGAGCTTGAGGCTAAATCCAGAGCGATAGAAAAAGCGAAGATCAGACTTGCTGCAAACGCAAAGCTTGAAGATATCATGAGACTTCTGATCATGACACTGAAGGAGATCTGATAATGATGATTCTGTTATTTTCCAGCAGGCTGATGTCAGGTCGGATGAGGAAACCGGCAGCCGGGCATGTGGCTGCGATGGAACAGATGATAAACAACGGAATGGAGATATAGAATGAAGGAAGTTATAGGAGTTCGTTTCAGACCGAACGGCAAGATATATTATTTCAGCCCGGGCAGCTTCGAGGTTGAGACCGGAAATGCCGTTATAGTCGAGACGGCAAGAGGCGTTGAATACGGAAAGGTCGTTCTCGGCAAGAGGACGATAAGCGATGACAAGCTGGTGGCCGATCTCAAGACCATCATGCGTCTTGCAACCGATGAAGATACAAAACGCTATGAGGCAAATAAAGAAAAATCGAAGGATGCCATAAGGATCTGCAATGAGAAGATAGCGGCTCACAAGCTTAAGATGAAGCTCATTGATGCAGAGTATACCTTTGATAACAATAAAGTACTGTTTTATTTTACAGCTGACGGACGAATCGATTTCCGTGAGCTTGTTAAGGATCTTGCGGCTGTATTCAGAACAAGGATAGAGCTTCGCCAGATCGGTGTCAGAGATGAGACCAAGATCTGTGGCGGTATCGGAATCTGCGGAAGGGAGCTTTGCTGTAACAAGTGTCTCTCTGAATTTATTCCGGTTTCCATTAAGATGGCCAAGGAGCAGAATCTGTCGCTTAATCCGACCAAGATTTCGGGCGTCTGCGGCAGACTTATGTGCTGCCTGAAGCACGAGCAGGATACTTATGAATATCTGAACAGCCGTCTTCCGAATGTGGGTGATACGGTTACGGCTTATGACGGAACACGCGGTGAGGTTGCTTCCGTAAATGTTCTGCGCCAGTATGTAAAGCTTCTGGTTACCGATGATGAAGACAACAAGGAGCTTGTTGAATATAAGATTTCCGAGCTGAAATACAAGCCTCATAAGAGAAAACGTGACGATAAGAAGATTGATGATAAGGAGCTTAAGGCTCTTGAAGCACTTGAGAAGGGTGATATCGGATCAAAGCTTAACGACGAATGATCGTCAGTCTGAGATGACACTACGCTGACACAGCGTTGTCGCAGTATTACAGCATCGGGGGAGAATTGTGAGAAATGACAGAGGATGCTTTGGTAAAAAATGGAGAACGTATAGATGACCTGCAGTGCAACGGATTCAGGATTATCCAGGATCCGTCGCAGTTCTGTTTCGGTATGGATTCGGTACTTCTTGCCAATTTTGCATCCGGAAGAAAGAGAGCTCAAGGAATGGACCTGGGAACAGGAACAGGTATCATTCCTCTTCTCATGCTTGCCAAGGACAAGGCATCGACCTTCACTGCCATTGAAATCCAGCCCGAAATGGCTGATATGGCCGGAAGATCCGCAATCCTTAATAACGTTAATGACAGGCTAAACGTTGTATGCGGAAATATATGTGATATTAATCCACATAAACGTATTTCCGATAATACAACCGGTTATGATATAGATAATATAGTCAGTAATAATACACATGACAGCTCAGATAATGCCGATGGTGTGGAACCGGAAGAAAGCGTTGTGAATAAATATCGCACCGGCTGGCGCGAGAAGTTTGATATAGTGACCTCAAACCCGCCATATATCGCAGATGCGGGCGGCCTTCACAATCCTAAGGATTCGGTTAATATAGCACGCCACGAGATAATGGTGAAGCTGGAGGATGTGATCAGGGCAGCGGCTTATCTTCTGAAAATGGGCGGATGCTTTGCAATGGTACATAAACCGTTTCGTCTTACCGAGATAATGGAGCTGCTTAAAAAATACAAGCTTGAACCGAAGCGTATGCAGCTTGTTCAGCCAAGAGAGGGCAGTGAGCCGAACATGCTTCTGATAGAGGCTGTTAAGGGCGGGCATGATGGCCTGCGCATACTTCCGACCCTGAATGTATACAGGGAAGATGGAAGCTATACGGAAGAACTGCTCAGGTATTATGGCATGGAGACGGATAACAATGATTTTGGGGAGTAAAAGATGGTAAGTTTCAGAAAACGCCTTATCAAGGCAAGGGATATTTGTGATAAATACGAAAAGCTCATCCCGAACTATCCGGAGGGTGACATGTTCTTTTCTCTGTGTGATGAGCTGATGAATATGGCATTTCTTCTGGCTGTCTGCGACGGCTATGTTGATCTTGCCGAGCTCGATACCATCAACAGCAATCTGAACGTTTTGATGGATTATACAATTCTTGCCAGAAGTTATGGTCTGGATTATATTTCCGAGGACAGTTTCCTCAAGAAGCTTCCGCCGACTCTCAGGAGCGTGGCTCTGACTGAGAAGAAGATGCAGGGCGGCATGGCTTCGAGCGCTCTTGAAGATGCAAGAGATCTCTATCAGGTATATAAGCAGTTCGGTGAAATGATAGTTCACTGCAACGGCAATTCGCTCCGTTTCGAGCAGAGACTCCACAATTATTTTATTAACAATATACTGAATTTTATTATAAGGCTTGAGTTCTATGACGAGATCATAGAGGGAAGGCTTGAAAACACTTTCGGTCCGGTTCTTCTGAATCAGGCGAGCGCACCTCCGACGGGAATGACCCCTGAGGAAGAAAGGAAGATGTCCAACTATAAGCCTGCTCAGGGAGCTATTAAGGTAGAAAAATACAAGCTTGTCAGCGACAAGGATGATATAGAGAAGAAAAAGGAAGAGGAATCCAGGAGAAACGCAGGCAGACCTTTCGGTCCGGGTCCGGGCAACTATGGTCCGGGATCCTTCGGCAGCGGTTCCTACGGAAGCTACAGCAATTCGCATCTTAACAGCAGCGGAAGCGGATATGGCAGTGGTTATGGCGGAAGCTCCGGTAACGGCAGTGATGATTATTCCGACGAAGACAGAGATGACATGTTCTATGTGGCCGAGAATATGAGCCGTGGAGCCATGGACCGCTATAATGACAGCGGTAACGGAGGTATGAGCTTCGGCGGTGGTATTTCGGGGGCATCGGGCATGCCTGCACCGGTTGCGTCAAATAATGGCAATTCTTCGAATCAGTCAGGCGACAGCAGTCTGAACCTGAAGGAAATAAATGAGATACTTCGAGACGTTGACGATCTTATCGGACTTGGAGCTGTTAAGAAGGAAATACATGATATGGTAAACCTTCTTCTTGTTCAGAAGCTTCGTGAGAAGAGAGGTCTGAAGAGTCCGTACATATCGAGACATCTGGTATTTACGGGTAATCCGGGAACAGGTAAGACAACGATCGCAAGATATCTTGGCAAGATATATAAGAGTCTGGGAATACTCCCCAGAGGACAGATGATAGAGACAGACAGAGCCGGAATGGTTGCAGGTTATATGGGACAGACAGCCGAGAAGGTTCAGGAGGTTACCGGCAGAGCGATGGGAGGCATACTCTTCATCGACGAGGCATACACTCTGTCAAATAATAAGGAAGGTGATTTCGGTCAGGAGGCCATCGATACTCTGCTGAAGATCATGGAGGATCACAGAGATGAGCTTATCGTGATCGTTGCAGGATATCCGGACAGGATGGAGGAATTCCTCGATTCCAACCCGGGACTCAGATCGCGTTTCAGTAAATACATCGCATTTGAGGATTATTCAAATGAAGAGCTGCTTCAGATATTTAAGGGATACTGTCAGGAGCAGGATTATCATCTTGAGCAGGGGCTGGAAATAAAGCTGATAGATAAATTTGCTGAGCTGAGGCATGGAGAGGGAGACAACTTCGGAAATGCCAGAACGGTAAGAAATTATTTTGAAAAAGTCATATCAAATCAGGCAAACCGCATCATGATGGGCGGAAATTTCTCGGATGCGGGTTCCTTTGGAAAGGCATTTGGCGATTTCACAGGTGATATGCTGATGACTATCACGGAAGAAGATCTGATGTGATAATAACATCAGGTTATACTCAAAATGGTATGATTTATTAGTATTGTCTGTATTGAAATGCAGTAGAATAAATAAATCCTAATATAATATGATACAATGTGCAGCTGTGTATCATTGATGAGGGGAAAAACACCATTTGACCTCACACCATAATATGCAGATTAAACATATTAAAGTTGGTAATTGTTAATAGCCATATCATGTTACGACATTACAGCGTTTTAAAAGATGGGAGAAAGGGTAATGAAAAAAGGAATGACCAAAAAGTACAGCATAAGGATTTTGGTACTCGCGTTTGTGGGTGCTCTTGCTGTACTGTTTAGTATGAACAGATCAGAGGCAGCACCGGAAGGAGTGGGAGTCAAAAATGTTGATGAATTCAGAAAAGAAGTAAGTAACGGAACGGAGAGGATATATCTTACATCAGATATATCATGGGGCAGTAAATATTATACTGTCAATTTCACGTCCGGCAAGAATGTAACACTTGATCTTAACGGACATGATATTATCATGAACAATAGTCCGAGAATATGTTATTTCAACGTAAGTAGTGGTACGACTCTGACGATTTGTGATACGAGCAGTACGGATGGTGATAAGCAGGGACGTATAAGACATGGCGGCGGTTTCTACGGCGGTGGCGTCCGTGTTGATGGTGAAGGATCAAAGCTTATTCTTGAAAGCGGCGGAATAAGTGAATGTGAGGCTACCTGCGGTGGAGCAGTTGCGGTTTTGCACGGTGCGTCATTTGAGATGAATGGCGGGTATATAGAGCTTAGCAGGACCTATGGGCAGTCGAAGAATAACGAAAGTGCGGGAAACGGTAATGGCGTGTATGTCGCCAAAGGTACATTTACCATGAACGGCGGCTGTATCAGAGGCAACAATGCCGGCAACACAGAATCACACAATGGCGGCGCTGTATGGGTTGGTGAAGAGGCTGTATTTACCATGAACGGCGGTAAGATCGGTGACAGACAGATACTCAGCAGCAAGTATTACGGCACTCAGGGCGGCGAAAATATCAGTCAGGGAAACGGCGGTGCAATTTATGTCGGCGGTGGTGAATGCTACCTTAACAGCGGAGTGATCGACAGTAACACTGCAAACGGAAAGCTCGGCGGCGGTGCGGTATTTGTTGGAGAAGGAGGAACCCTCGAGATAAAGTCAGAGGTTCAGCTACTGGCTAACAGAGCCAATGAAAATGGCGGTACGATTTATATCGACAGACCAAAATCATGTGTGATAAATGGCGTTACCATAGACGGTGGAACGTCAGGTGCCAACGCTACACGTGGAGGTGCGATATATGTTTCAAGTAATACAACTCAGGATATCACAGTGAAGGATGTGGTTATGAAAAGGCTGACCTCGGCAGACGGAGGGGCAGTTTATTCGGAAGGGGGAAAGCTTAACCTTTCAAATGTAACTATGAGTAACTGTTCGTCAAGTGGTAACGGCGGAGCTATGGTCATGTCGGGAAAAGCTGCGGCCGTGATAGAAAACGGTACAATCACAGGAAATGATGCCAGGTATGGGGATATCAATAAATACGACGGACTTGGCGGCGCTATATACTTAAGCGGTGAATCAACCTGTGTGCTCAAAGATACAACTGTCAGTAACAATATTGCAAATAACGGCGGCGGAATCTATGTTTCAGCTTACTCCTCTCTGACTTTAGATGGAGGAAGTGTCATTAATAATACAGCCGATGAGAATTATTACTTTGCGATCGTTACCGCCGGCGGCATCTGGGCTGAGGGACAGGTTTCAGTCGGCGGGAATCTTAAGGTTAAAGGTAATAAGCAGTATAACAGATCCCAGGGTTCCGAAGATAGTGATATCCTTCTTGCCAGAGATATTTTGGTAAATGCTTCGTCAATACTGACTGATGGAGCCGAGATCGGGCTTCTGTCCGCTGATTGTATATATAATAAGGATCCGATCCTTGTGACAAGTGGATATGAGAATAATAACTGGCGCACTGCACCTGAAAAATATTTCTTCAGCGATGATCCTACTTATTATGTACAGAAGAATCCTCATAATGATGAAAAGCATGCATTTTTCCATGAAGCATATCTTATGAAGGAAAAGCATACGCATGATGTATATTTCAAAGAAGGAACACCTTCTACCTGCGTGAAAGAAGGTAAAAAAAGTCATTTTACCTGCAGGGATTGTGTAAGGATATTTGAAGATAGTAACTGTGAAAAGGAAATAATAGAATCTGAGCTCACCGTTGACATAGATAAGAATAATCATGTCGGTGGTGAATACACTGAAGAAGAACTTCTTAAAGAAGCAAGCTGTACGGAAACAGGTGCAGAAGAGGTTACGGTTATCTGCAGCAGCTGTAAACAGGTCAAAGAAGTCTATCAGGCGGAAATAGCTGCTCTTGGACATGATCTTAAAGACATTACTGAACTGGGAGGCCAGCAGGGTCACGGACAAAAGTGTACCAGAGCCGGATGTAATTATATGTGGTTTGTTCCGGATCCACCGGCGGCACCATGTGCTCACAGTGATTTAGATGAGCATGAGAGGATAGAACCTACCTGCACGACAGGCGGCATGGAGGCTTACGCTATATGTAATTATTGCGGTGATTATTTTGGCTATAATGAGGAGAGCGAGGCATACGATATTACTGATGCTTTGAGTGATGATGATATTAATGCACTAGCTCTCAATCCGCTTGGACATAGTGTGAAGATGGCGAATGAAGGTCAGGATGATGGAGAACCAATGTGGATTATTGATGAAGCATCCGTGGTATCTCCGGATTGTACTAATGATGGCTCGCACGATGAGTATACTGTATGCGGGAGATGTGAAACACACATCAGTACAAGAACAGTCGTTGAGCCTGCGTTAGGGCATGAATTCGGTCCGGTTTATGTCGAAGATTGCTTGCTCCAGTATAAATGCATAAGAGGAGATGTAACTGCAGCTTTTGGAGAATGTCACAATATAGTAGAGGTTCCGGAACTGGAAGCAACCTGTATATCAGATGGCCACAATGCGTATTTCCGTTGTATAAATTGCGAACGTATATTTGATCATACGTTTTATAAATATTATGGAATGCCGCTAAAGATAGATTTCGATAGTCTGATCACACCTTCTCTCGGACATGATTTTGGTGAGTGGGAGATGATCGAGGAACCTGACGCGAATCATACGGGAACCGAGATGAGAAAATGCTCAAGATGTGATGCTATAGAAACACGTGATATGGGCATAGAAGTAGCATATGAGTTTGTTAAGGGTGATGGCTCTAAATGGACCAAGGGTGACGAAGGAACACTTGATTTCACTGTGAAGAGAAGCTATAAGGACGAGGACACCTTTGATGAGTGGTTTACGGGTGAAGTCCTGGTTGATGATAAGGAGCTGAGCACAGCTGATTTTGATGCTTCAAAGGGAAGCGTTGCTCTCAAACTTAAGGATTCTTATCTGAACACACTGGAGGTTGGAGAGCATACTCTTACGGTTGTATTTGAAGATGAGTATGTATCGGCAGATTTCGAGGTCGTTGAAAAAGATACCGAAGAAGAGTCGACGGAGGATACAACTGAAAAATCATCAGAGGATGTAACGGAAGAGCCGACAGACGATACAACAGAGACATCGACAGGCGATACAACAGAGGAAGTCACAGAGTCCTCAACAGACGATACAACAGAGACGTCGACAGGCGATACAACAGAGGAAGTTACAGAATCCTCAACAGAAGCTTCATCAGAGGATGCGACAGACGGTACAACAGAAGAAGTTACAGATTTCTCTACAGATGATACAACAGAAGTTTCGTCAGAGGATGTAACAGGTGGTCCGGCAGATACTTCAACAGAAGTAACAAGAGAAACCTCTGAGGAGATCACAAACAGTGAGGCAGAGATAAAAACAGAGGCTACAACAGAGAATAAAGATAATTCGGTTAAAACAAATGACAGTACACCGGTTATACTTATAATCGTTTGCGCTGTATTATCGGCTGCTATGATAGTATTTTGTGTGATCATGAAGAAACGCCGCGGAAATGGCTCGGGCGAAGAGAGCGGTGACGAATAATGATCACTCTCTTTAAAGACAGCCGGCAGCTGTTTATGGATAAGCAGAGCGGGGAAGATAAATACCGAAAAAGATATTTACAAATAAGCAGAGAATAAATAAGCAGAGAATAAATGTGTAAAGAGTAAATGAGCAGAGAATAAATGGCCAGAAAAATTTAGTGATCCGTCGTAACAGATGTTCACAAACAGGTGGTATGATATGTCCGGAACACTTTATCTTGTAGCGACACCCATAGGAAATCTTGAGGATATGACCTACCGTGCAGTAAGGATACTTAACGAAGCGGACCTTATTGCGGCGGAGGATACGAGGAACAGTATAAAGCTTCTCAATCATTTTGAGATAAAAACTCCTATGACGAGCTATCACGAATTTAATAAATATGATAAAGCGGATTTTCTGATCGGGAAGCTTTTAGAGGGACAGAATATAGCGCTTATTACAGACGCAGGAACCCCCGGGATCTCTGATCCCGGGGAGGTTCTGGTGGCAAAATGCTTTGAGGCCGGCGTGCCGGTAGTTCCTGTTCCGGGGGCATGTGCAGCGGTAAATGCACTTATCGCATCAGGACAGCCGACCAGAAGATTTGTATTTGAGGCCTTTCTCCCAAGTGATAAAAAAGAGAGACGTGCGGTTCTTGAGGCTCTTAAAAATGAGACAAGGACGATCATCATCTATGAGGCGCCGCACAGGCTTGTGAAGACGCTGAAGGAGCTTTGTGATGTACTGGGCAGCGTCAGGGAGCTTACTCTCTGTAAGGAGCTGACCAAGAAGCACGAAAGCTTTGTGATGACCACGCTCGGAGGAGCAGTGAAGTCTTTTGATGACAGCTGGGATGACAGTGAGTCCGGCGGTGATAAGGGCAGCGAAGATGTTCATAGCAGTGACGGATTCTATGACAGTGATGCCGGTATCGGTGATCCTGGCGATCGTGGTGACGAGGGAAACAGTGATGCCGGAATTCGTGGTGATAAAACTGTTCCGCGTGGCGAATACGTTCTTGTGATAAGGGGAAAGAGTGCTGAGGAACTCGAGGCAGATAAAGCAGCTGCATGGCAGGATATTTCGGTAGTCGAGCATGTCGAAAAATATATTTCCGGGGGCATGACCAAGAAGGATGCCATTAAGCAGGTCGCTGTTGAAAGAGGCGTGCCGAAGCGAGAGGTTTATGCGGAGGTAGAGAGATCTGCAGAGAAGCTGTAGCAGAATGATTGGAAAAGCAGAATTATCTGATCATTATGAATGATCGGGTATCTTTTGAACCGGGCATAAAGTATATATAACAAATCAGGCAACAAAAAAGAAAGAGGATGAAAATTGAGTTCATATCCTCTTTCTTTTTTATCATACGGTGCCTATCGGTCACTGTTAATATCAAGCATTTTATTTTTATATTTCTGTTCGTGATCGGGATCCGAGAAGAAATCACCTTCAAATATCTGGTCGCAATATTCAAGCTTGTCGATCAGGGTGCTTCCGCGACTCCTGAAATCATCCCAGTCTGCGTCGGTTATATTTTTACCCTTAAAGAGCGGACGGGAGAGACTCTTTGCAACGATGCCGTCATCCACGAAGAAATTGTAGGCTCGGGAATAGATCACGGATTCCTTGTCCGAGAAAACGGAATTGCCGTAATACATGTTGCTGTAATACCTGATCCCGAGAAGATCCAGGAGCGTAGGTGCGATATCAGCCGTGCAGGTGAATTTATCTATAACCCTGTGACCGATATTTTCATCGTAGATCATAAGCGGTACGAGATAGAGGTCGCTGTAATCCATTTTGGTATCGTAATCATATATGTCTTTGACGTAGTTGCTGAGCTCCTGATAATAACAGTTGTGGTCTCCGAAGAGCAGTACTGTCGTGTGGTCAAGGAGATTTTTATCTCTGAGGTCATCCATGATGAGGCCGAGTGCCTTGTCGAATTCCATAACCGTTGTAAGGTAGTTGATAAGCAGGGCTTCCTCCTCGGAGCCAATTCTGTCGGTATATATTGAAAGCAGCTTTTCCTTGTGGGCCTTGAGATTATTTCTGTCATAATACATACCGTGCATGGTTATAGAGGTGATATAGGTGAAGAATCTTTCGTTCTCCGGGAACATTATATCCTTACATAGTGCAATCATCTCGGAATCGAGGTTTCGCTCACCTTCGTTCATGTAGTCGTGCATGATCTCGGTGTCCGTAAGCCCTTCTGAAAGCAGCTTGTCCGACATGTTATACATTTCTTCCGCATAGTAAAAATGCGAAAATCCGTAGGTTTCGTGAGCTATGGCTCTGTTGTAAAAGTTTTTACGGCCGTTATGGAAGGAGTTGATCACAATGTCATCGCCATAAAGGCTGCGCAGGATGTTTGGAATGGTCTGCGGCATATTCTGCTCATAATAGTCATAATTGATATATCCGCGTGTCGGATAGCTTCCGAGTATACTCATGGTTTCGGAGATGTCGGTCTTCTCCTTCGAATGGAAGTCCGTCATGACTATGCCGTTATTATAAAAGGCAGTAAGGTTCGGGAAGAGCTCTGCGTACTGTTCATCCGTGAGAGGCAGGGCATTCGGAAGAATATCGTTCTTCAGCATACCGAACCACTCGAGGGATTCCACAAGTATCACAACGACATTGTTATCCTTTGAGATACCGAAATATTCCGTCGGGTCAGACACTTCTGAGTAGATGAAATCCTCAATCCTGTTGTCCGGAAGGATTTCCTTGTCGGTAAAGATCAGTCCGCCGGCAAATTCATTGATAAGGTTGCCGTTAATTCCATAGGAACTGTAGACAGATCTGTCGGTTGAGTTTTTAAGACCATCATAGAAACTGCTGCGGTTTTTGTTGGCCTGATAGACTGCGACAGCGTTAAGAGTTATACCAATCAGGGCGATGATGGCACCTGTGAGCAGGCGTTTTTTGTTTTCTGAGCTTTGATTTTTCTGCTCTGAATCATCTGTATTAGCTGCCATAGACATTCTCCTGGCACGTCTGAACGTTGTCACGATAAATATAGCGCAGAAGAAGAAAGCGGTATAGAAAGTGACGAAGTCCATAGGGATATTTTCAAGGATTCCGAAGGCGTCGTTACGAAGATTCAGCATGCCGAAGTCAAAATACTGCCCTGCCATTTCGTAAAGGACGGCCATGATCATGCAAATGATGGATTGCAGGATCATAAAGACAAGTCCGATGATTATTTTCGCACGCTCTTTTTTCACCATTATCATAATGCCGCATACAGTGATGAGCGCGCCCAGCCAGATCCACGGATGGCTTATGAACGGGCTTTTCTCGATGGAGTATACAGCTATCATTTCGATAAGTATCGAGAAGATGAAGAACAGTATGACCGTAAGGTTTTTTTGAATGAAACTGCGGGTTTTCTTGATCATGGTAATTGTTCGATATTTAATCGGCTCCTGTTTATATTAATGATCATGGCGATCATATATTTTTTTATAGCTGGCTTTTAATTCTGAATTTAAATACTTACAGATGATATATATTCCTGTGGGCAGACTCTTCTCCTGCGAAAGATATATGAATATATCTTTCTCTGTTATAGGTATACCAATATTGCTTTCTACAACAGATATATCAACAAGGACAGCGCGAATGTCTTGGTATAATTCTTCTTCATAAGTAAATACAGCACTGCAAAGCTGATGTAGAAGACTGAGTAAATAACCGGAAAATCTATGTGATCATACAGTATTTCAAATACACCGTATCCCAGCACGAGGAATATGTATAAAGCACAATTCAGGATGATTTGGATGTCAGGCATATGGGATGCATCCGGGTGGTCAAAGTTCGGTTCGTTCTTGTCTGATAGCTGTGAGGAGTCCGTTTCGGGCTGCTCATGTTTGGTCATGCCGGAACGTTGTTTTGAGGCAATCCGATTGCTGAGCCCGGAGAGTAAATATGCTCCGCGGCACACAACCGGTATAAAGGCACATCTGACAGCCTTCTTCAGCAGTATGCCGTTTTTATTCATAAAATCAAATCCGGTAAGCTTTTCGCCGTAATCATAAAACGGTTTAACCTTAAAGCCTGTCTTAATACTCATCATAAGTATCATAGCGAAAAAGATAGCTGAGGCGATCATGAGGCTTTTTGTGCTGATCATTTCATCCGTGCCATCAAAGGTTGTGAAAATACCTTTCTTCTTCATGGACTTATTAAAAATATGGAAGAGAATAAGTGATACGATCCAGAGTACGGCCAGAATAATGCCTCCGATAAGTTCACTGATGGAGCTGTAATGCCAGTAACCCCATTTGTCAGCAAGCGGTTGTATCAGTATCGGAAGGATGCTGATCATGATAAGCGGGAAGATGTAATGAAGAGCACCTTCGAGGAGGCGGTTTTTAGTTGTGATCGTTGCTTTAACTTCCATGTGTTAATTACCTGTATTTAATATGAATAGAAAAATGTCATAGGCTGTTGATAATACATTTCGCGACACATAAACTGCATTATAACACAAATCTGCAAAGTTTACAGCAGGGATTGTTTATTATATGAACAAACGTGTTTTTGCAACGGATAATTATGTATTTTAGCCAGTATTTGTAATGTTTTTCAAAATAATTAAGTTTAAATTAACAAATTATGAAAAAAACTTGAAATAATTGATGTATATGGTAAAATACATTGGATAGAGTCTGGAAAAACCTATATTATCATAGAAAAAAGAGGTAAATAAAATGCTCCCGTTCAATAAGGCGTCAGTTACGGATAAAGAAATCGATTATGTTGTCGATGCAATGAAAAACAGTAAGCTTTCAGGCGATGGAAAATATACAGCACTCGTATACGAGAGCTTTAAGAAGATACTTGGTATCGAAAATATGCTTCTTACCACATCAGGTACAACAGCATTGGAGATGGCATCACTTCTTATAGATCTCGAACAGGGAGATGAAGTAATTGTTCCATCGTTTACATTTTCTTCAACAGCCAATGCGTTCATGTTAAGGAGAGCAAAGCCTGTATTCTGCGATATTCGCAGAGATACTATGAATATTGACGAATCAAAGATAGAGTCCCTTATCACTGATAAGACAAAAGCAATCTATGTTGTTGATTATGCCGGAGTTCCTTGTGATATGGATGAGATCAATGCCATCGCAAAGAAGCATAACCTCCACGTGATCGAGGATGCAGCTCAGGCGGTTGGATCAAAGTACAAAGGCAGAACAGCCGGAATGCTTTCCGAACTGGGGTGCTACAGTTTCCATGAGACCAAGAATTACGTAATGGGCGAAGGCGGAGGACTTATAATCAATGATCCGCAATACATCGATCGTGCTGAGATCCTTCGTGAAAAAGGAACCAACCGCAGACAGGTTCTGAAGGGGATGGTCGATAAATATACATGGCATGATATTGGTTCATCCTTCCTTCCATCGGATGTTCTTGCAGCCATTTTATATGCGCAGTTAGAGCGATATGATGAGATCATGGAGAAGAGAATGGCAGTGTGGAATACATATCGTGAGACACTCCTTCCTCTGGAACAGACAGAGAGACTTAAGCTTCAGGTTGTACCGGAGTATGTTGAGCACAATGGCCATATGTTCAATATCATCCTGCCGACTCCTGAGATAAGAACAAAATTGGTCGATGAACTTAAAAAATATGAGATTTATTCATATATCTGTTACGTTCCGCTTCATTCAGCTCCTATGGGAAGAAGCCTGGGATATGAACCGTCGGCTTGTCCTGTAACTGAGGAATATGGCGAGACAGTACTTCGTCTGCCGCTGTTTGCAGATATGACAGTTGATGACGCTTTATTTGTTACTGAAAAAGTCAAAGAAATATTAAACTAGTAAAAAACGGATGCTTGTTATTAATATGGCAGACATCCGTTATTGTCGTATATATAGATTTATTGAAAGCAGATAGATTAATTTGATAATCTGCTTTATCAATAAAAGAAAAGAGAGATAGAATTATATGATAAGACTGGGAATACTTGGATGTGCTGAAATCGCATACAGAAGATTTATGCCGGCTGTAAAAGAAGTCGAAGGTATAATTCCGGTTGTTGTTGCAGAGGAATATGCCAAGGATAAGCTGGCTGCATTTAAGGATGAATATGGTCTTGAGACATCAGAGTCATTTGACGAGGTGATAGCGAGAGAGGATATAGATGCATTATATATTCCGCAGCCACCGGCACTCCATTTTAAGTGGGCATTAAAGGCTTTAGAGCATGGAAAACATGTTCTTGTTGAGAAGCCTTCAACTACGAATTATGAAGACACACAAAAACTTGTAACGCTTGCTTCAGAGAAGGCTCTTGCACTTCATGAGAACTATATGTTCAGTTATCATAAGCAGGTTGATACAATAAGACAGCTTGTTGCAGAAGGCAGGGTTGGCGATCTCAGACTTATCAGAGAGGCCTTCTGTTTTCCACGTCGTGCGGTTAATGATTTCAGATACAATAAGGAGCTTGGCGGGGGCGCTCTTCTTGATGCAGCAGGTTATCCTGTTAAACTTGCGACACTTCTTCTCGGAGACGAGATAAAGATTGATGCCGCAAAGCTTAATTACCTTCCGGAGTTTTCTGTTGATATGTTTGGAAGTGCTTCGTTATCTGACAATAACGGAACAGTGTGTCAGCTGACATTCGGAATGGATTGTCAGTATCAGTGTACGGTCGAAGTAATAGGCAGCAAAGGCAGAATCTTTACGGATCGTATCTTTACGGCGCCGCCTGATTTTGAACCTGTTCTTCAGCTTCAGAATGGTGCTGAAAAACAGGAGATTAAAGTGGAAAAGGATAATCACTTTAAACATTCCATAGAGGCATTCATAAATGAGATAAATGATGGCTCTGCCAGAACAAATATGTATGAAGCCATACTTACACAGAGCAGGCTGATAGAAGATATAAGAACTTTTGGAGAGAAAAGTGGCAGTTAATTCGTTTGAAGATATACTAAGCTGGGTTGATGAATTAAATAAAAAGACAAAGGTCAATATACATAAAAAGCCTTACGAAGAAATGAAGGCGTGGTTTTATGATGAGAAATCAGGAACGATCCGTAACGAGAAGAGGAGTTTTTTTGAGATTTCCGGACTCAGATCCTATGTTAAGGGCGAATGTATTGCCAGTCAGCCGGTGCTTCTTCAGAATGAGATAGGATATCTGGGTATCATTTGCAGAAATATAGACGGCGTTATGCATTTTCTCATGCAGGCTAAGATAGAACCGGGAAATATTAATAACATACAGATTTCACCTACCATTCAGGCAACCAAGTCTAACTTTACTCAGCAGCATGGTGGGAAGAGACCTAATTATCTCGAGTATTTTGATGATGGAACAGCTATAAAGGATAATGGAAGGCCTTTTAATAAAAGGATTATTGTAGATCAGATACAGTCGGAGCAGTCATCGCGTTTTCTCAAGAAGAGAAACAGGAATATAATGATCGAAGTATTCGATGAGATTCCTGTTCTTCCGTCACATAAGTGGATGACACTTTCACAGATCAAAAGGCTTATGCTGTATGATAACCTTGTAAATATGGATACAAGAACCGTGCTTTCATGTATTCCATATTATTCTATGACAGAAGATGAGCTGCTTGCATTTATTCCCGAAGAAGACAGACAGGATCCTTCGCTCTGGAAATCGATTGCAGGTACAGGAACAACGAGAGAACAGCTGGCCTCGGTTTTCAGCTTTATAAACGACAGGAAAATGTTCGATGAAAGATACTATGAGTTGGTTCCAATGCTTTCGCTTGATAACTGGCATATGGACAAGGGCGAATTCGTTTGTAAAGAGCCATACAGCTTTAAGGTTGTTTTCTGTGATATCGAGATAGAGGGACGAGAGGTCGTTAAGTGGGAGCAGCCACTGTTTGAAGCAACGGGAATAGCAACTTTCGGTCTGCTTACTTCTGTAAAGGATGGTGTGCGAAAGTTCCTTGTTAAGGCCAAGCCTGAGATTGGCTGCTTTGATTCACTGGAGATCGGACCTTCTGTTCAGAGGGAATATGTCGAAGGAGTTGTCTTTAAGGACAAGGTTGATGAAGTGTTTGATAAACATATAACAACCGGAACGGGGATTATGTTTGATCAGCTTTTATCAGAAGAGGGCGGCCGTTTCTATCATGAACAGAACAGAAATGTGATCGTTGAAATAGAAAGTGATGAACTTGAAGTGCTTCCGGAAGGATATTTCTGGATGGAGTATCATACACTTAATGAGTTGGTTCAGGTAAATAATGTTCTCAATATACAGCTGAGAAATCTGCTGTCGGTAGTGAGGAGTTAATCATAAATGTTAGTATCAATATGTATACCATGTTATAAATCTGCCAAGACCCTTCCTGTAGTGGTAGAGGGAATAAGAAAAGAATTTGCAGAAAGAGAAGATGATTACGAGGTCGTTCTGGTTAATGACGGCTCTCCTGATAATACTTTTGAAGTAATAGAACAGCTTTGCAAGGAAGACAGCAGGATCACGGGTATCGATCTTATGCGTAACTATGGTCAGGCTTCTGCAAAGCTTGAGGCACTTCGCCATGCAAATGGTGATATTATAATCATTATGGATGATGATGGACAACATTCTCCGAGTGATATTTTCAGACTCATCGAGAAGATGCAGAGTGGAGATTATGATGTTGTATATGCCCATCTCGCACATAAAAAACATACCCTTATGCAGAGAATAACAAGCTCTGTATATAATAAGCTTGCTGTAAAGACCGGAATGAAACCAAAGGGTGTTCGAACCTCTTCGTTTGCTGCTTATAGCAAGGCTGTTATAGACAAAATTAAAGAATATAAAAGTCCGTTTGTTTCGTTCGGAGGCTATTTGCGTCATATTACGACCAAGTATGCAGATATAGATGTTGAACATCATGAGAGAGTATCGGGAAAATCGGGATACAGTTTCTCTAAACGAATGAAAATGTTTAAAAATATTTTCTTTGGGTTTACGATGTTCCCGCTCAGGATATCAACGACCATAGGAGAGATCATGTCAGCAGGTGGTTTTGCCGGAATTGTGTACCTTATTGTTCGTAAGATACTTAATCCGGATATTCCTGCCGGATATACATCCACGAATATCATTCTGCTGCTTATTGGAGGAATGATCCTGATAGCACTCGGTATAATCGGAGAATATATCGGAAGAATTTATATGACTGTCAGTGGTATGCCGCAATCTACTGTCAGAACGATCGTTGGAAAGGAAAAGAACGATGCCGAATGATCTGACCAGGGCTTATATTGATAGATTATGGAATATGTCCGTTTCGGATATTCCCGAACATGTTATAGATGAAGCAAAAAAATGTCTGCTTGATTATATCGCCTGCGCATATGCCGGCAGCAGCAGGGTTTATGAAAAACTGTTAACAGGCGGAGACCTCATCCTTAGGAATAAAGGTGAAGTTTATCCAGTAGGGATAAATAAAAAGCTTCCGCTTCAATCAGCAGCATTTATCAATGGACTGTCATCACATCTGCTTGAACTTGATGACGGACACAGAATAGGAATTATTCATACCGGATCGGCGATAATATCCGCATTGCTCCCTGTTATACAGCTTATGGATAATATCAGCGGAGAGCGTTTTATAAAGTCAGTAGTAATAGGATATGAAGCCGGAATCAGTCTGGCGGCCTCTATCCAGCCGGATCACAGAAACATGGGGTTTCACGGAAGCGGAACCTGTGGCTGTATCGGTGCATCGGTTGCACTGGCTTATCTGCTTAAAGTAGATAAAGAAAAATGGAATTCGGTTATATCTGCCGCAGCAACGAGCTCAGCGGGTCTTCTTGCCATGATGGACGGAGGATCAGGTCTTAAGCCTTATAATACCGGCCAGGCTGCAGCTGCAGCAATAAATGCAGTTCTTGTCGGATCCGGAGACTTTAATGGTCCGGATGATATTTTGGGAAATAAAAGAGGATTTATTGCAACTCACAGCAAAGTGTTGAAGGAAGAGTATCTGACTGAAGGTTTTGCCGGAAAATATGCGATTGAACTGATCTATAGAAAACCATATGCTGCCTGCAGGCATTGTCATCCTTCAATTGAGGCGGCATTATCGCTTAGAAATGAATGCAGTATTGGCTCAATAAAAGAGATAATTGTTGAGACTTACAATCTTGCGGTAACAGGGCATGATCACTCTGAGATTAATGGAATTTCATCGGCTAAAATGAGTATACCATACAGCATATCAGCTGCACTGGTTCTTGGATATGGAACAACTGCGGCTTATTCTGAAGAGAACGTTTCTCGTAAAGATATCCTGGATCTGGCCAGGAAGGTTCAGGTTGTTGAATCTGAAGAGCTTTCAAAAAAGGTTCCGGATGAGCGATCAGCCAGAGTGACTATCGTGACGGATAATGACAGACTGACAAGATTCATCAGGCATCCTAAGGGTGAGCCGGAGAATCCTATTACCGGAGAAGAACTGGATGCAAAGTTTATGGATCTTATGAAAAGCGCCGGTATTGATGATAATAAGAGCAGAAGGATACTTGGATATATCAATAAGATAGAAAAGTCATATGGTGACTTTATCGGTGAGTTACAATCTGTATGATCTGTATTTTGGATGCATAATAGAATTCGGATCTGTAATATATATCCGATAATATAATTGTAGGAGAATCTAAGAAAGATGTTTAAGAAAACCATAAATAAAGAAAACACTGATAATAAACCTGTTGCAGTTGTACTTGGAGGAACAGTACCGCATAAGGATCTCATTCTGACACTTGGAAAAAGAGGATATTATACAGTTCTTGTGGATTATTTCCAGAATCCGCCTGCCGCAAAGTTTTCGGATATTCATTATCAGGAAACAGCTATGGATTATGAGGTGGTTCTTGCTATAGCAAAGGAGGTTAATGCCTCACTTGTTATAAGTACAAATCTGGATCAGCAGATGCATATCGCCATGAAGGTTTCAGAGTCTTTGGGACTTCCACACCCAATTTCCCCGGAAAAAGCCATTGAAGTTACAAATAAAAAATACATGAAAAAGATAATGAGCGAGAACGGAATTCCGACAGCAAGATACTATTCTATTGATAAGGATTCAGATCTCAATGTTATCGATCTGACATATCCGGTAATTGTTAAACCGGTTGATAATAGCGGATCTGCCGGCGTTACCAAGGTTGAAAGTCCGGATAGACTTCGGGAGGTTGTTGAAGAGTCATTTAAGATGAGTCGATCAGGAAACCTTGTTGTTGAAGAGTTTATTGAAGGACAGGAGATGAATATACATGGTTATGCCGTTAACGGAGAGTATCATCTGCTCTTCGGAACATGCAGGATATCTGCAGTGAAGGGCAACCTGTCACTTCTTCAGTGCAATATGTATGCAATGAAGCTTAAGGAATCTCTTCAGAAAAAGATTGTTGATATAATAAACAGGATCATAAAATGCTTTGATCTCCCGTCTAATACGCCGGTGCTTACACAGGTGATGATAAGAGGCGAAGAAGTATTTGTTATAGAGTTTTCTCCTAGACAGGGAGGAGGACTGAGTTCGTACATAGCAAGAGAATGTGCCGGATTTGATTTTATAGATTATTCGGTTGATTACTATATTGGAAATAAGAGAGAAGGAAAAGAAGGTCTTCTCAAAAAATATGTCATCTGTTATTCGATTAACTGTGTCGAAGGTATATTTGACAAGGTCAGCGGTGCAGATGAGCTGGTCAATGAGGGCATTGCCAAGGATTATTTCCTTCTTAAGCTTCCGGGTGATCATATCGATCAGGTTAAACCAAGCAATTCGCTTGTGTTGAAATATGTTATAGAAGGCGATACGCCGATGGAATGTTTCGACAGGATGCAGCTTGCCAATGAAAGAACGGATATACTTGATACAGATGGCAAGTCGATACGTGATCATAGTTTTATTCTTACTCGAGAGATGTTTATGGACAGTCTCAGCAGAGTGGTTGATTTATAAGAAAATAATGACAAATAATCATAAAAGAAATAGTAATAATGGAGGGCTTTTTTAATGAATAGCATGGAAAAAACAAGAGAATATCTTAAATCAGTAGGACTGCCGGGAGGAGATGCATATGATCTTCCTACATCAGAGAAAAGATTTTCAGATGGTGGACAGTATCGTTTTGAGGTTCCGGGAATTCAGGGACCTAAGGTAATGCAGGCGCTTCTTGAAGCCATGGACGGCTATGGTCTGTACGTTCATCGTATAACACAGACTCAGGGTATCTTCCGTCTGACTGATGAGGAGATAAGCAAGATGGTTGATCTGGCTCATAAGTGGGAAACTGATCTGGTTCTTGCTATCGGACCAAGAGCTACAACCGATACATCAGCATCAGTTCATACAGAAGAAGGCATCCGTATCGGATATCGTCTTCGTGGTCAGGAGCAGATAGTTCGTGCAATCGAAGAGGTTAAGCGTGGAGCACGTCTGGGCTGCCGCGGTTTCCTTGTATACGATGAGGGATGCCTCTGGATACTTAACAAGATGAAGAAGGATGGCGAACTTCCTGCAGATTGTCATTTCAAGGTTTCAGCTCATGCAGGTCATGGTAATCCATGTTCAGGCAAGCTCCTCGAGGAAATCGGAGCAGGTTCTATCAACCCTGTAAGAGATATTCAGCTTCAGATGCTTGCTGCTATGCGTCAGGCTATTGACTGTCCTATTGATATCCATACAGAGAATCCTAAGTCAAGCGGTGGATTTATCCGTCACTATGAGGTTCCTGAGATGATCCGTGTCGGCGCTCCTGTATATCTCAAGACAGGTGGTTCAGTTGCTAAGACTCACAGCTGGGATACAACAGAGGATGATGCAAGAAAGAGAGCTAAGCAGTGTGCACTCGTTAAGCGTGTGATCGATGAATACTATCCTGATGCTGTCTGGAGTCCAAAGGGCAGTATAGGATTTTAGAGGTGAACAAGGATGCCATTAGTAAAAATAAGTGATATAGACGAGATTACCAAAGAGATTCTGGGTGCCTGTAAAGTCTCAGATTCATCTATTGATGTGATAATTGATACAATAAATTATGCAAACAGATGTGATATTCCTACTCATGGAGTCGGAAGGGTTCCTCTCTACGTAAAGAAAATTCAGAGTGGATTTTTTAACCCTGAAGATGAGATGGAAACTATTGTTGATGCAGGAGCTATTTCTATTATTGATGCAAAGCATGGTTTTGGACAGGTTGCCGCAAAACATGCTGTTGATATAGCTGTTGAAAAAGCAAAAAAATATGGTATTTCAGCAGTTGGTGTAAGGAACAGCAATAATTTCGGTACTGCAGGTTATTTCGGTTATATTGCAGCTAAAGAGGGAATGGCATCACTTATTTTTGCAAATGCATCTCCGGCTATTGCACCGACAGGCGGAACCAAAACCATACTTGGAACAAATCCGCTTTGTTTTGCATTTCCGGGAAGCGAAAGTAACGATCCTATCGTTCTTGATATGGCAACGACTGTTGTTGCACGTGGAAAGGTTCGTCTTGCGGCTAAAAACGGAGACAAAATCCCTCTTGACTGGGCTATGGATGCTGAGGGTAAACCTACAGATGATCCTAATGAGGCACTTAAGGGATCTCTTCTTCCTATAGGCGGATATAAGGGATATGGATTATCTCTCTTTGTTGATATATTTGCAGGACTTCTTGCCGGTTCTAATTATGCCGGAGATACAACCGTTCAGCAGCTCAGCAAGATGGATACATATTCAAATAATGGACATTTCTTTATTTTAATAGATACAAATGCATTTATGAGTTCCGAAGAGCTCTATAATAAGGTTGATAATCTGTATAAGAGTGTTAAGGGCTGCGGCCTCGAAGGAGCAGTTATGCTTCCGGGAGAGCCGGGATTTGTTAAGATGCATGAACAGACAGAATGTGTTACGATTCCTCAGAAACAGATAGATGATGTTAATGAGACGGCCGCTCAGCTGGGGCTTTCGTTCAGATTAAAGGCTGAAGAATAGAAAAAAGGAGATTACAGGCTATGCAGTTAATGGATGTAACATTAAGAGAGAATATTGAGTATAACGGATTATTAAACTATGATCAGGGTCTTGAATACCTGAAGTATGTTGTTGATCATTTTTCAAATGAGGACTTTCAGTTTGTTGAGATCGGATATGTAGATACCAGCTGGTATACGCATCCTCAGTATGATCCTCATTATCTTGAAGAGGTAATCAAGATTAATAATGGTAAGTTTAAGCTTTCTGCGATCATCCATCCTGAAAAGGCTGATACATCTCTTTGGGATAAGGATCTTATCAAGGAGCTTTCTGTTGTAAGACTCGTTAATCAGGATGAGGCTATTCCTGCAATAGCTCATGATCAGGTTGAATTCCTGCATTCCCTTGGTGTAAAAGCATCTATCAATATAGCATATATCATGCGTAAACCGCTTTCTACAGTCAGTGATATGTATGATACTGCACTGTCATTCAATCCGGACATCGTTTATTGTGCTGATTCTTCGGGAAGTGCCTTACCTTATCAGATACAGGATGTTATCAATCTTCTTAAGTCAAAACAGCAGGGCAACCAGCTGGGACTCCATCTTCATGACCATACATCATTTGCTATGGCAAATGCAGTAATGGCTTCAAGGGAGGGCATTGATTATACTGATTTCTCAGTTACCGGTGACGGTAAGGGTGGTGGAAACCTCAAGACAGAGCGTTTTATGCCTATGAAGAGAATACTTGATGAGAGACCACTTACAGATGATCTCTTCTATAATCTTCTTGATTACATCAATTTCTATGAAAAACTTATTGGAAGAGAAACGGACGAAAATGTAAAGGATTATCTTAAGTCTCTCGGAGGACTTTTCAGATTCAAGTCTGCACTTATGGAGAAGATATCTAAGGAATCAAATGGTAATCCAAAGGAACTGATCAGACTTGTTCTTGAAAATGCACGTGCTGATGGAAAGCTTATTTACTCTGACGGAAAGCCGGCACTTCGATAAAAATGTGTGATAATATGAACAGAACTATATTATTAACAGCAAACTACAAAGGAAAACCTCTTGAAATTGTTCGTGAGCTTGTGCCGGAGGGTTTTGACCTTATCACGATGGAAACGACCGGACATGATGAGCTTGCCCTTAAGGCAGGAGAGGTTGATTATATACTGGCAAGCGGTAATCTGAAGATTGACCGCGAGGTCATAGATGCGGGAATAAACCTCAGGATGATACAACGTCTTGGGGTTGGTCTTGATTCACTTGATCTTCCGTATCTGAAAGAAAAAAATATCCCTGTATATGTTAATAAGGGAGTTAACGCAGATAGCGTTGCCGAACATGCGGTAATGTTTATCCTTGCGTCTCTGAGACACCTGACTCTGATCAGTTCAAATACCAAGAGTGGTATCTGGAAGAAACAGGAGCAGGGCGTCACTACTCGTGAACTGTCTACACAGACGGTCGGGCTTATAGGAAGCGGAAATATAGGCAGGAAGGTTGCTGCACTTCTCAAACCATTTGGCTGTAGGATAGTCTATAATGATATTTGCAGATTATCAGAGCAGCAGGAGACTGAACTGGGTATAAGCTACAGGACGCAGGAGGAGCTTTTTGCTGAGGCTGATATCATAACTCTTCACTGTCCTCTTGTGGATGATACACGTCTTATCATCAATGAAACAAATCTAAGCAGGATGAAGGACGGTGTTATCATTGTAAATACCTCCCGCGGCGGACTTGTTGATGAAGCGGCTCTTCTCGATGCCTTAAATAGTGGTAAAGCAGGTTTTGCTGCTCTTGATGTATTTCAGAATGAACCGCTGAAGAAGAGTGCTCTGATCGAGCATGATCATGTGATCTGCACTCCTCATATTGCAGGAAATACTTATGACTCGTTCTCAAAAATGATGACGATGGCATTCAATAATATTATGCTGTTTGATCAGGGCTCTTTGAGCGAGATAGAAGAGTTTCTGATTAATTGACCGGAAAGGATAAAGCTATGATAAGGATACAAACACCAATTTCATCGGAGGTTTCAGGAAGCCTGAAGGTTTCGGACAGAGTTCTTCTGTCCGGTAAGATTTATTGCGGAAGAGATGCGGTTCTTCCAAAGATATGTCAGCTCATAAAGGAAGACAGATTAAAGGAATATGGGATCGATCTTGAAGGAGCGGTTATATTCCACACAGCAGTAAGCATAGCCGGAGTCGGACCTACTTCAAGTAATAAGCCGGAGATAGAGGGAAGCTTTGAACTACTGTCACAGGCAGGTGTAAAGATGCATCTTGGTAAGGGTGCGATAAGTCAGGATACTATCAATATGCTTAAGGAGTATAATTCAGTTTTTGCTATTATTCCTCCGGTAACAGCGCTTCTTGGAGAAAATACGATAAGTCAGAAGTGTGTAGCCTTCCCGGAACTGGGTATGGAAGCTTTTTATGAAATAGAAGTTAAAGATTATCCGGCAGTCATTGGTGCTGCTCAGGGTGAATGCATTTACTAGGAGAATAAAAAATGGAATATGATGTAAATATTGTTAATAAAGTTGCGGAAACCCTGGTTCGTGCGGGCTCTACCTTCGATGAAGGAAGAAAGGGAGCTTATAAGCGCGCGATAGAAAAGGAAACCAACGAAAATGCAAAATGGGCTCTTGAGACCATACTTGAAAATGCAGAGATCGCAGAAAGAAACCAGAGTCCTCTGTGTGATGACACAGGCATACCTCATCTTCTTCTTGAGATTGGCGAGGGTCATTCTGTCAGCGGAGAAATGATGGATTCCATATATGAAGGGGTAAGACAGGGACTCAGAAAGCTTCCGGGAAGACCTATGAAGGTTCTGGGTGACGGAAAGGACCGCCTGGCTCAGTCGCTTGGTATGGACGAGGATCCGGGAGCTCTTGACGCTGCACCTATCCTTATCCGCAGAACAACGGATGATGTGCTCCGTTTACATGTACTTATGTTTGGTGGTGGACCGGCGCTTCGTGGTAAGACTCTTCGTATCTTTCATAAGCACAATGCACAGAATGTTATAGATGAGCTGGTTGACTGGGCAGTTGATGCAACCAATCTCCTTGGCTGTACACCTTGTGTTCTGGCAATCGGAATTGGCCGTTCACAGTTTGAGGCAACTTCCATGATGCTTCAGGCTATGGTTGACGGATCATTTGATAACAAGACTGATATTGAAGAAGAAATCACCAGAAGAGTTAATGAAGCCGGTGTAGGTGCAAGCTCATTTGGTGGAAACACAACGGTTCTTTCAACTTTTGTTAAGATCGGACCACAGCGTGCAAGCGGATACAGAGTAGTATGTATGAGACCTTGCTGCTGTTTCGAACCGAGACTCGCAAGTATTGATCTGGAGTAGAGGAGAATATTTGTTATGGAAAAGACAGCTAAGAAAAGCAGTATGGAAGAAAAGGGCAAGGGTTTTCTTGCTTATATCAAGTCAGGTAAACTCACACCATTATTCATAAACATATTACTGCTTTTTTTCTTGTTGCTTTTTTTTATACCTGCAGAAAAAACTGACGATTTTAATGAGAAATCCATACTCAGCGGAGCCTTCTCCGGGGAAACCAGTGCCCATCTTCTTTATTCGTATTATTTTTATGGAGGTGGGCTTAAACTGCTGCAGGAGTTATTACCGGGTATAGCATGGTATGAGGTCATTCAGTATGTACTGTTGTTTATTTCATTTACTATCATTACCTATCTTGTTTGGAATAAGCGTGATAAGAAATACAGTCTTCTGATACTTCTTCCGGTACTGCTCTATTTCGGATATGACTCATATATCAAGCTTACGTTTACCAAGACTGCAGGAATCGTTATTGCTTCAGGCTTTTTTATGCTGTTTCATGAGCTGAGAAGGAAAAGGTCGAAAAAACTGAAGCTTGCCTTAGCTGTGTTTATGATCATTCTGGGGTCTATGATCAGATGCTCAAGTTCTATTTTCAGTGCGGCATGTGTATTTTTCTTTATATATGCAGCATATGATGTCTTCGTTGATTATCTTTATAACAGACTGGATAAAAAGAAGATCATAAAGTATCTGTCGTTTTTGGTTTCACTGGTTATAGTTGTAACCGTTATAAGAAAAGTCGACAGAATAGTCTATTGTCAAAGCCCTGAATGGAAGGATTACTGGGATTATAATCATTATAAGGCCGAACTTCAGGATTATGGCTGGCCGGATTATGAAGAGAATAAGGAACAGTTTGAGGCGCTCGGAGTGTCAGATAATGACTATCTGATGTGGAGCGAGGAAAGAAACTACAGTGATCCGAATATATATAATACATATCTGATGGAAAGGATCATTGACATAAAGGATAAGCCGGGCTTCTATGATAAATTTATAAAGAACATATCTCCGTTTTTCAAGGAATATCCTATTAAATTTGTTCAGAACACAGGCTTTTTGATCATAATCTGTCTTATCATGATCCTGTCACTCAGTTTAGCGAAGGAGAAGAAAGTATTATCGATTCTTGGTATACTTGTGCCGCTCGGACTTGAGTATTATCTCTTCTGCAATAACCGTTACGGAAGAGACCATGTTGACCTGGTTATCATGTTCAGTACATCACTTCTTCTTCTGAACGGTTTGAAATTCGCCAGACTGAATAAGCGGTCTATAGCTAAGGCCTTCCTGATAGGCATGGGTATATTTATCCTTGATAAGGATTATAAATACATGACTGTAAATACATATTACGGAAAGGCTTTCACAATTGAGCAGGAGGAGGCAAGAG
The DNA here is from genome assembly GCA_946544235.1 of uncultured Lachnospiraceae bacterium. Classification (GTDB taxonomy): domain Bacteria; phylum Bacillota; class Clostridia; order Lachnospirales; family Lachnospiraceae; genus Eubacterium_Q. The sequence continues at coordinate 29,275 of CAMNMC010000053.1, forward strand.
AGGTTCTTGACAGAATATCAGAGGATAAGGCCAATCTTTATGTTGTATCCTACTCTGAATATTCAGGAATACTGCGTGG
>CAMNMC010000054.1 GCA_946544235.1 uncultured Lachnospiraceae bacterium
GAGGCGGTAAAGGATATACCTGTATTCAGACCGCTTATCGGAGTTGACAAGCAGGAGATAGTTGAGATGTCGCAGAAGATAGGTACATACGAGACATCGATACTTCCTTACGAGGACTGCTGCACTATATTTGTCGCAAAGCATCCTGTAACAAAGCCTACGCTTGAGCAGATAAAGAAATCAGAGGAGAATCTTGTCGGGATAATAGAACCTCTTTATGAAACTGCGCTTGAAACAGCGGAGGTTGTATATCTGAAATAATACAATTGACGATAAAACCGAAGATGTAAATTATAAAAACCTCAGTATATCTGATGATGTCAGAATACTGGGGTTTTTATGATACGGATCAGAATATGCTCGGTTATGCAGAGTATACCAGGTTACACAGAGTATACTCGATCACACAGAGTATGCCGGTTACGAAGAATACACCCGATCATACCCGGTCAAACAATGTATGCTCAATCAGACAGAATAATGCCAATTACACAAAAAAACCGCTAACTATTTAGCGGTTTTAAAAGTAGTCCGTAGGGGAATCGAACCCCTGATTCCGCCGTGAGAGGGCGGCGTCTTAGCCTCTTGACCAACGGACCGTTTATGATAATATCAAAACATATTATAAATTGCAAGTACTTTTTTAGATTTTTTTATAAAATTTTTCGAGAGACATATAATAATGCCGATAAACGACGTAAATACGTCATTCTTAATAAAACATAAAGTTATTCAGTCCTTGAAACATATTTTAAAATGATTTATAATAAGGCATGTTTTTGAAGAAAAAGTATTTAAAAGGAGACAGATATGATAGTTTGCGAACACGTAGGGAAAAAGTATATGTCCAAATATGCTCTCCAGGATTTTAATTTCCAGTTTGAGCCGGGACATATCTATGCACTCCTCGGTCCTAACGGAAGCGGCAAGTCAACTCTTATGAAAATTCTTGCCGGTCTTGTCAGGGCTTCTGAGGGACAGGTTTATATTGATAATGAACCTATCAATTATACTCACAAGACAAAGATAGCCTATATGCCTACCGAACCGTATTTTTATGGTTATATGACAGGTCTTCAGGCTGCAAAGTATTATCAGGATTTCTTTGCTGATTTCAACATGGACAAGTTTTACGCTACCATGAACAGAATGATGCTTGATCCTAATCAGAAGCTGAAGACCTTCTCAACAGGTATGATGGCTAAGTTTAAGGTCGCTCTTAATGTTTCCCGTAACCCTGAACTTCTGATGCTTGATGAGCCTCTTAACGGTATCGATATGATAGCCAGAGAGGACGTAACCAAGAGCATCGTTGAGGGCATCACAAAGGATTCGGCTGTTATTATTTCGAGTCACCTGATCGAGGATCTGGAGCCGATAGCAGATTATGTTATCTTCATCAAGAAAGGACATCTTGTTGTTTCCGGTCAGACCTCAACCTTTAGAGATCAGTATGGCAAGACTATGTCTGATATGTATCGTGAGATATATGCAGACATGAGAATGTAAGGAAGGGGGATACGGGCATGTTAAAGACAATGAAATATGAGGTGATCAGAAATAAAATGGTCATCATAATACTTGGCAGTATCCTTGGCGCTACTGAAGCACTTTTCCTTTTCGGACTTATTACCGATTCAAAAAATATGGTGGGATTCGGAATACTTGGTCTTGTTCTTGGTACAAGTATTATTTACTTCGCAATCTGGCTGCTCGGTATCATGAGCTTCAGTCATGATCTGAGAGACAAAACCGGTTACATGGTGTTCCTTACACCTGTTTCACCTTACAAGATTATTATTGCAAAGATGCTTGTTGGTCTGCTTGAGCTTATTGCAGCAGCATTACTTTTCATAGCACTTGCAGCAATCGACATCGGTATACTTTTCAGTAAATATGGTTCAAGTTCAACTGTATTTGAGGCTGTATCAAAGCTTCTCGGCACAACTAAAGATGCAATTTGGGCTGCCATAGTAGCTTTCGTAATAAGCCTTGTATTCAGCGTATTGCTGTATTATTCACTTGCATACTTTGTATCGGCAATCAGCTCACTTGTTTCAAGAAGCACCGGTATGCAGAGATTCCTCACAATTCTGTTTATTATCATTTTCATGATAGTATATGAGATCATCGACAAGAATATGCCGGATCTTAAGAATAATATTTCAAATGATTCATTCAATAAGCTTGTTGAAAATATACCAAGTTATCTGCTGGCACTGTGCTGTACGGGGGCATTTACCTTCGGATGCGGTTATCTGATGGATAACAAGCTTAGTTTATAATTATATGATTTGATGCGGTTGGTAGGGCCATACCTCACTAACATGCGAACAATTTGCTAAAACATAATACGCCTGCTTCAGATTATGCTAAAAATCTCCACAAAATTCCGCGGTATTCAGATAACACATAATATACGTTATCAAACCGCTCCGGTTTTGTTCCGATTTTTGCATAATTACGAAGCAGGCGTAAATGTTTTAAAGCAAATTGCGCAATGTTAGTGAGGCATGGCTCCTACCAACATTTAAACTACGATATAGTAGACTATTAATCAGTTTTAACTATTGTAATAATAGTATTTATATAGGCCTCAGGATTGTTATCAATCAGATCAGATGAACCTTCTGCCTTGGATGAGAGGTAATCGTTGCAGTTGACATCTATCAGAATATAGCGCTCAGTGTGACCGCGGAAGAAGCTCTGGCCGTTTTTCTGAATTATCTCTTCAACAAGGATGTTTACGGGTTCACCGTTAAAGCTTCTTTCGTAGGCGGCTTTGTTGACTTCTCCGATACGAATGAGTTTGTCGCTCCTGGCTTCCTTGACCTTTTCAGTGAGATGACCTTCAAGCTTATCGGCAACGGTTCCCTTACGGCGTGAATATTTGAAAACGTGTGTCTCATATAACTTAAGCTCGGTTAGGTTATCTAAGGTTGTGTTGAAATCTGCTTCGGTCTCGCCGACAAAGCCTGCAATTATATCAGCAGTCAGAGCGGGACGGTCAAAGCTTTCGCGAAGGAGGTTTACAGCCTTCTTTATATCATCAACGGTATAATGCCTGTTCATGCGCTTAAGAGTTTCATCACAGACGCTCTGAAGCGAAAGATGGAAGTGAGGGCAGAAGCGTGAGTCACTCTTAATGATATCTATAAATTCATCATTGATAACTCTTGGCTCAAGTGATCCGAGTCTTATCCTCTCGACACCCTGCACATCCTTCATGGCGCGGAGAAGGTCGAAGAACTTTCTGCCGTTATCATCATAGGAACATATATTTATTCCTGTGAGAACTATCTCTTTGACGCCGTTTTCGGCAAGAGTATTCATTTCACTTATAACATCCTCTAAAGATTTGCTTCTGATACGTCCTCTGACATAGGGGATTATGCAATAGGTGCAGAAGAGATTACAGCCGTCCTGAATCTTTATATATGCCCTGGTGCTGCCGGAAGGGGCTGAAACACAGAGCTTTTCAAATTCGTTGTCATGGTTAATGTCTATAAGGTTGTCCTTTACATCTTTATTTTCAAAATGATTGGTAAGGATTCTGACGATGTCCTTCTTTCTGTTATTACCTATGACTATATCCACGGCTTCATCCGAGAGAAGCTGTTCGCCAGCGGCCTGAACGTAGCAGCCAACGGCAACAACAGTAGTACCGGGATTCTGCTTTTTCATGCGATGAAGCATCTGGCGTGACTTGCGGTCGGCTATATTTGTTACCGAACAGGTATTTACGATTGAAATATCGGCTGGTTCATTTTCTGCAACCTCGATGCATCCGCTTTCCTTAAGAAGGAGGAGCATGGCATCGGATTCGTATTTATTAACCTTGCAGCCGAGGGTGATGATCCTGACTGTTTTATTTTTTAATATTACGTTCATTCAATAATTCCTTTTTGATTTGATTTTTGTTTGGCTGTGCTTGTATCGTTCAACTGAAATATAAGCTATAATGTTCTATAAAGCATAAGTAATGGTTGACAAAAAATATCACAACTTTTATTATATTAGCATATAGTTTTTAGTTTTGTAAATCATTACAAAGGGAGGTTCAGGAAATGAAGGCAGTTAAGGTTTCACTCAATTCTATTGATAAGGTAAAGGCATTTGTAAATGATATCAGCGGATTTAATACAGCTGAGTTCGATCTTGTATCAGGAAGATATGTAATCGATGCAAAGTCAATCATGGGTATTTTTTCTCTTGATATTTCAAAGCCTATCGATCTTAACATTTATGCAGAAGATAATATGGATGAGATACTTGATACTCTTAAACCATATATCTCAGAGTAGTTTATTTTTAAAACTGCGTTAATAAGGTCTGTAATTAAGACTTTATATGATAAAAAAGTATATATATGAAAGGAACAGGGAAAAATTATGAAGAATTGTCCAGTTTGCGGCGCTCAGCTTCAGGATACCGATATGGTATGTCCGGTTTGTGGAGCACAGGTAGGAGCTCAGGAAGCTTATGATCAGGGAGCACAGCAGTTTCAGCAGGGAGTAGTTGATCCGGCTATGCAGTATCAGCAGGATATGGGCGGAATGGCTCAGCAGTATGGAGTTGATCCTTATACACAGCCACAGGGAGTTATGCCTGAGGCACCAAAGAGCGGTAATGGCAAGAAGATTGCTATCATCGCAGGTATTGCAGTAGCTGTTGTTGCAATCGCACTTGTTTTAATTCTTGTTGTATTTAAGAAGGGCAGTGGAGCAGATTCTCCAAAGGAAGTTGCTCAGAGATGCGTAGATGCACTTTTTGATGGTGATTCAGATGAAGTATTTAAGTGCTTCCCGGATGGTATGATCACATCTGATGAGAAGGCACAGCTTGAGTCAGTACTTCAGTATATGACAATGTTCAAGAGCATGATAAAGAGTGTTAAGGCTGGTTCTGAGACAAAGATCACAGGCAGTGAAGCTGATGAGTACATCTCAAAGATCAAGAGTGAGTACAATATCACTGTTGATGAAGTTGCAACGGTTCCTATAACCTACGAAATGGAATTCATGGGTCAGTCTGAGAAGCAGACCATGGATGTTGTCTGCGGTAAGGTAGATGGCAAGTGGTATGTAATCGGCGGTATTAACTAATTTTTAGAGGTAAAAATATGAGTAAATGTAGTATTTGCGGTGCAGATGTACCTGATGGCGCTTCTATATGTCCTGTTTGCGGTGCACCTGTAGAGGCACAGGAATCTTCGGGTTCTATGTATAAGCTTGCCGGTGGAGATGATCTTCAGGGCGGTATCTATGACAGAACCCAGGCTCCTGATCCCAAAGGTTTTGATCCTGCGGCTGACCCTTATTCAATGGGCGGCTCAAGTTCATTTAGTTCTTTTGATAATGCAGGTTCATCCTTAGGCGGATATGCTGAACCTCCGAGAGTAAAGAGTAAGTCAGGTGCGGTTGTTGCCATAATACTTGTTCTTCTTTGTGCAGTTGGTGTTGGTGCATATTTTGTTATCAACAATCTGTTATCTTCACCAAAGAAGGTTGCAAAAGAGTTTATCGATGCATTTGAAGAGTATGATACAGATAAGCTTGTATCACTTTTCCCTCCTGAACTTGCAACAGATGATGATGTAGAGCTGCTTAAGCAGACATTTGAACTCTATAAGTCATATGGTATCAAGATAAAGTTCAAAGATGTTAAATATGATGTAAGCAAGCCATATGATAAGTCATCTATAAAATATCTTGAGAGTACATTAAATGAGCAGGGCTATAATATGACCGGTAAGATGGACCAGGTTAAGACAGTCAAGATTGACTGTACCATGGAAGCCTCTTATCTGGGAGAAACAAATTCTGAAAAGTATTCGATCACATTTGTCTGTGCTAAGATAAAAGGTGATTGGAAGATTATCGGAGCTTTGCAGTAAATAATATTTATAAAAGACCTACTTTTTGTAGGTCTTTTAGTTTAAGAAGCACTTTTGGTTTTATTATTGATCTTATGGATCAGGCAGGAGAAACGTAATGCCGGACATAAATGATACAATTGAAAATATGACTGATGCTGCTGGCAGTCTGGATGCATCTGTCACACAGGGCACACCGGTCGTACAGGATGCATATGTTACCAACAATCCGTATACTGATCAGAATAATTATTCCGGTCAATCGACATATGACCGGGGAACCGGACAAAATAGTTTCATGGATCAGATGCAGAGTACACCGGACAACGAGGCATCATATGATCTTAATCATATACAAAACACTCCTCGTGCCAATATGAGTTCGTATGATCTCTACAGTGGGCGTGATAATCCATATCTCAATCAGACTTACACAGAGCCTTATCCCGGACCGGCAGTTCCTGAGAAGAATAATGTATTAAAAATGATAATCATCATAACAGTAAGCATTATTCTTGTTGCAGGTATGGCAGTGGGTTCGTGGCTTCTCTTTTTTAAGAAAGGGAAAAGCTCTTCAAAGGAAAAGGGAAGGACTCCGGAAGAACTTGCGGAAGCATTTATGGAAGCGTTTGAAAAGCTTGATGTGGATACTATGATATCACTGTATCCTGAAGAGCTTCAGCATTGCGAGCAGGTTGAGGAAATACGTGAATTCTTTGAATCCTATGCTGATTATGGTTATATGATCAGATTCTATGATCCGACATATCAGGAAGGAAAAACCTATAACGATGATATGATATTTGAACTGACTGATAATTTTGAAGCGGATGGTATATATATTGCGGATAAGATAAGTGATGTCAAGGCCATTGATGTTCAGTGTAAAGCTGAAATACAATTTGGCGGCAATTCATCGGCTCAGGATTTTTCCATTGAAGTAATTGTAGCCAAGATGGATGGTGAGTGGAAGATTATTAATATAGACTGATGATGCATGATAATGAAATGAGGGAGCCGCTTTTTGATTTCCTCGAAGTATATTTCAAAAAAATACGAATAATTGAAGAAAAGGTTATCATGAAATCGCGAGCCGACGTACTTGGTGTAATTGATGGTGCGATTGTGGGTTTTGAGATCAAATCTGACAGTGATACCTACCAGCGGCTTGAAACACAGATTCCGGATTATGATAAGTATTGTGATTATTCTTATCTGGTTATAGGTAAAAGTCATTTGAAGCATGCAGAGGAACATATTCCGCCACATTGGGGCATGATATGCATCCATGATGCTGATAATATAGAGATGTGCCGTGAGGCAGGTCTGTCGCCAAAGGTTAAGCTTGTTAATCAGCTGAGTTTCTTGTGGAGAAATGAACTTGCAGAGCTCCTTGCGATGAATCATCTTCCAAAATGTACGGGGAAGAATAAGAAGGAAATATCAAAGCTTCTTATCGAGAAGGTTGATAATGATCTTCTTCGAGAACAGTTAACTGAGTGCCTGTTTGAGAGGGATTATAATATTTTTGAAGAAAAGAATCAGCAGCTCAAGGAAAAGGGTGTTGAGACAAGCTACAGGAAAACAAAAACCGGCGTTAAGGCTAAGAGAAGGGTCAAAAGACCTCCGAAGCCTGTCGGTGTAAAACATGTTATTAGTGGTTCGGCAAGAAAAAGAAGAGTAAAAAAACGTGGTGATATATAATGAAATGCGGTAATTGCGGTACTGAAATCAAATATGGTGACAGGGTTTGCTCCGGCTGCGGACTTCCTCTGCCAAAATCCAATTACAAGGATTTTGAGGATGAAATCATAGAAGAAGTTAATGGGAAAATAACTCCTGAGGAAGACGACAAAACAGACACTGACAGAAATAACGACAATAACAGAACGGAAAACGACAGTAAAAAAAGCAAAAACAGGACGGCAAGCGACAGCAAACCCGACAATAAAAAATCGGAGAAAAACAGCAAACCAGGCAGTAAAAAGTCAGAGAACAAAAAAAATGATCCGAAGGACGAGAAGGATATCCTTGATTTCGATGAAGGATTATTTGATATGTCCGATATAGATGATCCGTCAATTAATATATCTCTTAAGAAGAAAGACAGTGATATTACAGCAGATAAATCTGGCGAAGAGAAAGCGGATGATTCAAAGTATAAGCCTAAAGAAGAAACAGCAGATGATGCAGAAGATTCGGATGATACAGTAGATGCGGAAGATGAAGATATTTCCGACAGATCAGAGTCTAAGAAGAAAAAACGCCATGATTTAAGGGTTTCCGAGGAAAAGCTTCCTGAGGCTGAAGACATAATTGATGCACAGTTTGTTGACATCGATGAAGATGACGGCTTTAAAGCACCAAGTACCAGAGTTAAAACAAAACATGTATGGACAAAGGGTGATATCATAACAGTCATCGTCGGTATCGCACTTCTTGTTGTAATCATCATTGCCGGAATAATATGGCTGGTCAACAGACAGCATAAGAAGAAGGTCGAAGATAACAGGTTCGGTAAGGAAGAGGTTATCGAGTTTCTGAACGGCATAGCTGAAAAGGATGAGATCATCAGTTATGATTATGTGACCGGTAATAATGGCGATGCTATATTTGAGCTTGTAGACGAAAGGATCAACTTTGTTTCGGGTTTCAGTAAGGTTGAAATTGACAGTGTTGAGATCACGGACAAGAAGGAACTTCAGAACAGCTCGCTTGATTCGATGATCAATAAGACCGGTGCGGATCTTGATAAGGCGTATATCCTTGATGTAACCTTCAGATATCATGTGGATGATATTGTTCTTCCGGCCAAGGCCATCATCAGAACAGGACGTACCAAGAGTAATAAGAAGTGGTGGGTAATAAGCGTTGAATTCGATGATGTTATATCTGCTGCACAAGACTTTATGGATGCATACAGCAAGCTGGACGCTGAGAAGATCATAGAATTCTATGCAGATGGCGTTTTATCTGACAAGACTAAGGACATGTGGCGAAGGATTTATGGCATAACCATCGCTCCGTATAATTTCCTCAGTGTCAGATACAAGGCATATAAAGTATCTGAAGATAAAATGAATAGTCTGGCGAAGGAGTTTGACCAGAAGGATAAGAAATTCAGTGCATATATAGGCTTTAAGGTTGAAACCACGGCAAAGAATTCAGAAAACGACAGTGAAACCGTAGATTATGATCTTATAATGGCTCTCGACAACGGAAGGTGGAGAGTTGTAAATATCAGTACAGCCGATTAAAACGGAAATATATACTAATTTGATCACAGTATCTGTTGTCAAGAAAAAATACTTGACAATAGAGAGCTTATCAAATATACTAGCAGGGTGTGTAAAGCTATTTTCCTTTACATACCCTGTTTGTTTATTGAACAAGTTGAGTGAGTTTGTATTTTTTATGACATATGATGGCTGCTGCCAAAACTATGTCTTAGAGGTTACTCGTGGAAAAGATAGTAAAACAGGCTCTGCTCCTTGATTTTTATGGAGAATTACTTACAGAGCATCAGAGACAAGTATATACGGATGTTATTTCCGAGGATATGTCTTACTCAGAGATTGCCGAAGAATATGGCGTTTCAAGGCAGGGTATATTTGATCTTGTAAGAAGATGTGAGAAGATACTTCTTGAATATGAAGAAAAGCTGAGGCTTGTCGAAAAATTCAGCAGGGCGAGAGAAAGCATGAAGGATATCAGTGATACCATGGCTGTTCTCAAGATGAAGAACACCAATCCGGAGCTTTCACCGCTGATAGAACGGATAGAACATAGAACAGAAGAAATATTAGAGGATTTTTGATCCGGAGGAATGATTAATGGCATTTGACAGCTTAAGTGATAAACTGCAGAATGTGTTTAAAAAGCTTAGAGGCAAGGGCGTCCTTAAGGAAGATGATATTAAGGAGGCCATGAAGGAAGTTAAGCGTGCACTTCTTGAAGCCGATGTTAACTTTAAGGTTGTAAAGAATTTCATCAATTCTGTAACTGAGAAGGCTATCGGTGAAGAGGTCATGAAGGGGCTCAACCCGGGACAGATGGTTATCAAGATCGTTCGTGATGAGATGACTTCTCTTATGGGAAGTGAGATGACCGAGCTTAAGATGCTTCCTTCCAACGAGATTACTATCATTATGATGTGTGGTCTCCAGGGTGCAGGTAAGACAACTACGGTTGCCAAGCTTGCAGGACAGTTTAAAAATAAGGGACGTAAATGTCTCCTTACAGCCTGTGATATCTACAGACCGGCTGCTATTAAACAGCTGGAAATAAATGGTGAAAAGGTTGGCGTACCTGTATTTTCCATGGGTACCGGATATAAGCCTGTTGATATCGTAAAGGCTGCCATATCTCACGCAGAGAAGAATGGTATAAATGTACTCTTTATAGATACTGCCGGTCGTCTTCATATCGATGATGAGATGATGGGCGAGCTTCAGGAGATCAAGGATAATATTCCTGTTACATATACACTTCTTACCGTTGACTCGATGACCGGTCAGGACAGTGTAAATGTTGCCACAACCTTCAATGAGAGAATCGGAATCGACGGTGTAATCCTTACAAAGCTCGATGGCGATACCAGAGGTGGTGCAGCGCTTTCTATCAAGGCTGTTACCGGAAAGCCTATACTGTACGCCGGAATGGGCGAGAAGCTGACGGATCTTGAGCAGTTCTTCCCGGATCGTATGGCGAGCCGAATCCTTGGAATGGGCGACGTTGAAAGTTTGATCGAGAAGGCTCAGGAAGCTATCGATGAAGAACAGGCTAAGAAGGTTGAGGAGAAGATCAGAAAAGCAACCTTTGACTTTAATGATTTCCTTGATCAGATGGAACAGATGAAGAAAATGGGCGGACTCAGCTCTATTCTCGGAATGCTTCCGGGAGCAGGCAAGCTTAAGAACGTTCAGATCGATGAAGATGCCATGGACAGGCCAAAGGCTATAATCTATTCCATGACACCTGCTGAGAGAGCAAATCCGGATATTATAAATGTCAGCAGAAAGAACCGTATTGCAAAGGGAGCCGGCGTTGACATTGCAGAGGTTAATCGTTTCATCAAACAGTTTGAGGAATCACGCAAGATGATGAAGCAGATGTCCGGAATGATGGGCAAGAAGAAAAAGAGAGGCATGATGCCTTTCGGTTTCTAGATTAAAACTATATCGGTATAAATGCCGGTAGATAACAATGTGAATAACTGTTTTGAAGAGTCGGATTTATCCGTGATGCATATTTGCAGATATTATTCAGAACTGTTAAATTTATAAAATAATATATTATATTTCAGGAGGTCATTTAAAATGGCAGTTAAGATCAGATTAAGAAGAATTGGTTACAAGAAGCACCCATACTACAGAGTTGTAGTTGCTGACTCAAGATCACCTAGAGATGGCAGCAGCATCGCTGAGATCGGTACATATGATCCAAACAAGGAGCCAAGCGAAGTAAACATCAACGCTGAAGAGGCTAAGAAGTGGCTTAACAATGGTGCACAGCCAACAGAGACAGTTGCAAAGCTTTTTAAGGTGGCAGGAATAGAGAAATAATAAATACGGAGGGCTTTGTTAATGAAGGAATTAGTTGAAATCATTGCAAAATCTCTTGTAGATTCGCCTGATTTGGTAGTTGTTACAGAGACAACAGATGCTGATACAATAACTATCGAACTTAAAGTAGCACCTGAGGATATGGGCAAGGTTATCGGCAAGCAGGGCCGTATAGCAAAATCCATCAGAACTGTAGTAAAGGCTGCGGCTTCAAAGGGTGATAAGAAGGTTATCGTAGACATCAAATAGTTTATTACGGCCGCGCTTAGATTTAAGTGCGGCCGATATTTTTTCTAAAATCAGCGAAGGTTTTTACAGTATAATTATTTCAATCATCATAAAGATGATCATCATGGTTAATAAGGAGAACGAATGATAGACAGATTCAGAATTGGGGTTATTACCAAAACTCACGGACTTAAGGGTGAGGTGGCTGTATTTCCGACATCGGACGACCTGGACAGATACAGCTATCTGGAAAAGTGTTTTATTAAAACCGGAAACAATTACAGGGAGGTTACCTGTAACAGTTGTAAATATATGAAAAGTACAGTTGTCCTCGGTTTTGACGAGATTACGTCGATTGAGGAGGCTGAGAAGATAATAAAGGCTGAAATATACGTTGACAGGGAGGATGCAGTACCACTTGAAGAAGGCGAGTTCTACATGGCAGACATCCTCGGATTCAAGGCTATACTCGAGGACGGAAGTGTTATCGGTACACTCAGTGATTATACCGAAACACCTGCTCAGACTATACTTATAATCAAGGCGGCAGATGACGGAAGAGAGATAATGATACCTGATGTTCCTGAATTTGTCGGCGATATCGATATGGATGAGAAAACTATCGTGATCAATCCTCTGAAAGGAATGCTATAAATGAAATTTCATGTATTAACCCTGTTCCCTGAAATGATTGAGGGAGTCTTCAGAGAAAGCGTTACCGGAAGGGCGCTCGAAAAGGGAATAGTCGGCCTTGAAACAATAAATATCAGAGATTTTGCCAATAACAAATATAAGCATGTTGACGATTACATTTACGGCGGAGGTTCAGGTATGCTGATGCAGGCTGAACCTGTTTTTCTTGCGTTTAATAAGGCTCTTCAGGATATCGGAATCGAATATGACGAGTATGCTTCCGAGCTTATAAACATATCTGATAGTAATGCTATAAATAATCAGAGTAAACAAGATGACATTGTAAGGAAAATACTTCGCGTATTATATATGTCCCCACAGGGAAGGCGCTTTGACCAGTCAATGGCTGAGGAGCTGAAGGAAGCGGATGATATCGTTATACTTTGCGGCCATTATGAGGGAATCGATGAGAGGGCAATTGAGCTTATCAAGCCGGAAGAGGTTTCCATAGGTGATTTCGTTCTTACAGGTGGTGAGCTTCCTGCGGCCATGATCATGGACTCCGTAACAAGGCTTCTGCCCGGTGCTCTTGGCAGTGATGAAAGTGCAGTATATGAATCCTTCTATGACGGACTTCTTGAATATCCGCAATATACAAGGCCTGAGGAATATATGGGTCTTACGGTTCCACCGGTTCTACTTTCGGGTCATCATAAGAATATCGAGACCTGGCGTCACGAGCAGGCCCTTGAAAGAACGCGTATTAAACGACCGGATCTTTATGAAAAATATATGGCTGAGCATCCGCCTGTCGAGAAGAAAAAGAGAAGAAGAAAAGCTTCCCCTGAACCGACAAGTGAACAAGCTGAGAATTAATTATGATAATTCTGTGAATTTCAACATTTGTGGTAATATTTGGTGTATAGTTATAGAGGACATTTTAGATTGGATATAAATTGTGTTGTAATAAGATGTATTATTAATAACGTTTATATGTATATTTGAATAGTCTTTTCATGATCGTGGATGTAAATAAATGATTGTTCTGATCATGCTTTATATTATGAAATTATAATGGTATTTTAAATCTGTTTTGAGGTGGGTCACATGAGCGATATTAAAATAATGGTTGTTGATGATGAAGCGAGAATGCGTAAGCTGGTTCGCGATTATCTGGCGAAGAGCGGATATCTTGTGATTGAAGCGGAGGATGGCGAGGATGCCTATGATAAGTTCGTGAGCATAAAGGATATCTCGCTTATTGTTATGGACATAATGATGCCTAAGATGGACGGCTACGAGACAAGTCGAGAGATAAGAAAGATATCAAATGTACCGATAATTCTTCTTACTGCCAAGTCCGATGAAAAGGATGAACTTAAGGGCTATGAGCAGGGTGTTGATGAATATATCACCAAACCATTCAGCCCGAAGATACTTGTTGCCAGAATTGAAGCAATACTCAGAAGAACCGGAGCAGAGGAGAGGGAACTTCTCGAGGCAGGTGGAATTACGCTTGATGTTTCCGCACATAAGGTCCTTGTTGATGGAAAGGAAATCGAGCTTTCTTATAAGGAATTTGAACTTCTTGAGTTCTTTATGAATAATCAGGGCACGGCTCTTTCCAGAGAGAAGATACTTAACAGCGTCTGGAATTATGATTATTTTGGTGATGCAAGAACGATCGATACTCATGTCAAGAAGCTTCGTGCCAAGCTTGGCGACAGAGGAGATTACATCAAGACGATCTGGGCTCTCGGATATAAATTTGAGATATGATCTGCCATTTCAATACGTTCAGTGAATATAAAAAATACACAACACAGGTAACTGTATGAACAAGGATAAAAATATAACAGGAGTGAGACATGCGCTGAGGTTCAAGATTGCGTTTATCGTTGTATCCGTAACGCTGATCACTCTTGTTTTCGGTCTTATTATAAGCCGTTCCATAATTGAACATTTCTTCAGAAAGCAGACGAGAACCGATCTTGTCAATGCTTATAACTATTGCAATGACCTCTTTAACGATGCCGAAAAAAATGGCTATTCTATAGACGAGATTCAGGACAGGCTGCTTTTTCTGTATAACGATTCTAAGGATACAATGAATATGCTTGTATTTATCGTGGATAAAAATACATTCACGATCTACTATTCGGTTGCTCTGGATCAGGAGGCTGCGAACAATATCAGAAACATAATCAGCAGCTATGATTTTGAAAAGATCAAGAGAAGCAAGAAGGGCTATGTCATACAATCAACCACAAATGATGAGTTTGGTGACAGAGTCGGAGATAAGGATGAATTCTTTGACCTTATCGGTGTCCTTGATAACGGAAATATAATCATCATAAGACGTCCGGTTGATGCTATTGCAAAAGTATATAAATACGTTGTAAGGCTTTTCGCAGTTGTTTTCTCGGGACTTATTCTTATAGAGCTGATTGTGGTCGTTCTTATTTCGGCTGTCTTTTCAAGACCGATCGTTAAGATGTCCCATGCGGCCAGAAGAATGTCCGAGCTTGATTTTGATACCAAGATAGATGTCAGGACCAGGGATGAGATCGGCGTTCTCGGTAACTGCATGAATGAGCTTTCCGAAAAGCTTGAGAAGACCATATCCGAACTTAAAACAGCCAATGCAAAGCTTGAAAGTGATATCGAAAACAGAGACCATATAGATGAGATGAGAAAGGAATTTTTCTCACATGCTTCGCATGAACTGAAAACTCCGATAGCGCTTATTCAGGGCTACGCAGAAGGTCTGAAGGATAATGTGTCGGATGATCCCGACAGCATGGATTTCTACTGCGATGTTATCATTGATGAAGCTTCCAAAATGAATAAGCTAGTTATGAATATGCTGAATATTTCCGAGCTTGAATTTGGTGAGGATAATATATCGATTCAGAGATTTGATATTACTACACTTATCAGTGATGTTCTCAAGGCTTCTCAGATAATTATCGAGCAGTCGCCGGCATCCGAGGTTATATTTGATGAAAAGGAAGCTGTCAGTGTGTGGGCTGATGAATTCATGATCGAAGAGGTAATTACCAATTATTTCACAAATGCACTTCACTACGTGAAGCCTGATGGCAAGATCAGGATCTTTTATGAATATCCTGCCAAGAATAAAATACGTGTAAATGTTTATAATGAAGGCGACAGGATCAAGGAAGAAGAGCTTGATAAGCTGTTTATAAAGTTCTATAAGACAGACGCTGCACGTACCAGAGAGTACGGCGGATCCGGCATAGGATTGTCAATTGTTGAGGTTATAATGAAGCGCCATAAGAATAATTATGGTGTTTATAATACGGAAGACGGAGTCGTTTTCTTCTTTGAACTTGACAGCCAGGAGCGTCCGGAAAACGATAAAAAACAAAGATCAAAGGATGAGAACGAAGCTAAAAATCGTCATGAATGACATGCGCCGGTTTAGTATTAATTAATAAAAACTTCACAGTATTTTCAAATAAAATTGTCATGCTGTATATTGACTTTTTTATAAATGAAAAGTATTATACTTTTTGTCAGTATTTTTTGTTTAATTAACAGGAGGGAAATATGAAGACAGATTTTTATGTAGAGTTTTTCGGTAAGCAGATTAATAAAGATGAAGTAGTTAAGGCTGTTAAGAAGAACTGGACTGATGCAGGAAATAAGGCTTCAGACATCAAGAGTCTTGAGTTATATCTTAAGCCTGAAGACAATGCTGTTTATTATGTTATCAACAGTACAGAAGAAGGTTCAATCGCTTTATAAGTCAGTTTTGAATACTTACATCAAAAAAACAGTGCGGTTTTTTCATCCGTGCTGTTTTTTTATATAATTGGAAAATGTGTTTCCGTTATATAAAAACTTCGGGGATGCGTCTCAGTGCGAAATCATAATTTTGTTGCTGAAGGCAACACACGCTTCTCGCAGAGTGTGCCGCGAGCGGTATGATTAATTATCTATATTGCGTAAATAAAACATATATAGTAAAATGAGAAAGTCATTTTTTAAGGTCGTATTTTAAAGTGTATGGCTGGTAAAAAGACCTGTAACAGATTGATAAAATGAGTTTATAAACATAGAATACTATCATTTCTGAGTATTATAGTAAAAGGATCGGGAAATAATATGATTGCAATTTTAGATTATGATGCGGGAAATATAAAAAGTGTTGAGAAGGCTTTACAGTATCTCGGATGTGAGGCTGTGATAACAAGAGATAAAGAGGTTATCATGAATGCTGACCATGTGATACTGCCGGGAGTAGGCGCCTTCGGAGATGCGATGAAAAAGCTTAACGACTATGATCTGGTTGATGTTATCAAGGAATATGTAAAAACCGGAAAGCCTTTTCTCGGAATATGCCTCGGACTGCAGCTTCTCTTTGCAGAGAGTGAGGAAAGCCCTGGAGTTAAGGGACTTGATCTGATACCGGGAAAGATAAAGAGGATTCCTGATGCAGAGGGCCTTAAGATTCCACAGATTGGCTGGAATAGTCTTGAGATAGCTCCGGATAAGAAGCTTTTTAAAGGCGTTAAAAACGGTTCCTTTGTATATTTCGTTCATTCATATTATCTTGCATGTGATAATAAGGCTGATGTTGCAGCCACAACATTTTATAGTACTGAGATACATGCATCAGTTGAGCATGGCAATGTATTTGCCTGCCAGTTCCATCCGGAAAAGAGCGGAGATGTTGGACTTACTATACTGAGGAATTTTATTGCATTATAAGGATGGATTACTCTTATGATTTTTACTGGATTGATCAAAAACTATAAAAAGGTTATCGCGTTTGTGATGGCTTCGGGCATTGCTTTCACAACATCACTGCAGTCAGTTGCTGCAAGTGGTGTTAATGCAGCATCTAATAGGAATACTGAACTGAATCTTGATGATTCGGTTCAGTATTCTTTGCTTTCACATGAAAATAATGGATATTCGTTCACGTATCAGGAGAACAGCAGTTGGAATAATTATGTGTCAGCTGAGATTACTGTTTCAAATGATACCGCCTATGATAAGGCTGTATGGAAATTGGTGCTTGTTTATGATGGTATCATAGATAACATATGGAATGCAGATATTGTGGATGTCTGCAGTAATACAGATGGATCATATACATATTATATTTCTTCGAAAGTTTATAATGAAAATGTGCCGGCCGGATGCTCTGTCAGCTTCGGCTTTACTTCTTATGGTTTGAGTGATAAGCCATCTGAACCTACAGATATTTATTTCTGGGATGAGACGATTCCTGAAGAGGAAACCGATATTGATGGTACTGATTATAAGGTCCAGAATAAATGGAATGCTCTTGAATATGCTGTTTTTTCTTCGGATGCAGGTGGTTTTTCTTTGTATGTAAACAGAGCAGATATAAATGGAAGTATACATACAAATGGTGACTTCAGATTTTCGGGTTCTGTTATCAATCTTGATGGATGTCTGGAGGCACTCAAGAATGTAAACATATATACAAGTGTACCGGATGGACAGAATATAACAAGTATAAAGCAGCAGGCTGAAGATATAGAAATGCCTGATCTGTTTCCGGAAATAGTGAAGAGTGTTGAAAGTGATGCGTCATACGATAAATGGCTCGTATTCTCCGGAGATAAAACCTATGGCGCAGAAGAGATAAAACTTGATA
>CAMNMC010000055.1 GCA_946544235.1 uncultured Lachnospiraceae bacterium
TCCATCAGCGGATTGATATTCATAACACCTGTTTCCTGTCCTTATTAAATACCATTCTTGAACAGCCGCTAATGTCGCTACTAAACAAATCGGTATTCCCGAATAATTAATCGAAACTGTTGATACTGTCAGCGGAAGCATGAAAAGCAGCACACCTGTCACCTTGTTCATAGTCGTATGCATTGCAGGAAATCTCTTCTGCACGATAAATCCGGATATAATGTTGATAATCTTGACAAAAAAGATTACCGCCGTCCATACATACAGCCATATTGGAATATCCATTGCAGGCAGAATTTTTATCAGACAAACGGTGACAAATACAAGATCAGCGACTCCATCGAATCTCGATCCGAATTCACTGACTGAATTTGTTTTCCTCGCGATGAACCCATCAACCATATCAGATAATCCGGCGATCAGATACAGCACATAAAAAATCAGAGAAAACACCGGACAAAACAGGAGTGCTACACTTATAAGGATTCTAAGACCCGTTATTACATTTGCCATCATGCTTTCTCATCCATTCCTATCCACTGTATGAAAGCTGTCTTATCACTGCTGTTATACCCGGCCTTCTCATAAAAGTGAAGCGTCTCCGGCTTCTTTGAACCGGTAAGAAGCATCATCTTATAACAATTCTCCTGTTTTGCTATTTTTCTTGCAAAGTCCAGGCACTCCCCGGCATATCCCTTGCCTCTGTAATCAGCATGTGTTACAACGTTTTCAACAAAAGCATATGGTCTAACATTCCTTGTCAGATTCGGTATAATAACGCATACACAGGAAGAAACGATCTGACCATCAATTTCATTCACGATCAGATGATGATTCGGATCTTCGATGATCTGATTCCATGTTTTTCGAGATGCACATTTAACTCCGGTATACTGTCTTCATGTAAAAACAGATAAAGCTTAAGCAATGCATCCAAATCTTCTTTTCTTGCTTCCCGTACCATATCCATACCTCCTAATTATTGTTGTTCAAAAGCGCGACGGTTTCAACGTGAACCCCATGAGAAAACTGATCATAAACCGCCGCCTTTTCCAGCTTAAAGCCTTTCTCAGAAAGATATTTGATATCACGGGCAAGAGTTGCCGGATCGCAGGATACATAAACGAGTCTCTTCGGAGCCATCGAGCAAATGGTATCCAGAAGCTTTTCGTCGCAGCCCTTTCTCGGAGGATCAACAACCACTACATCTGCGCTGTATCTGTCATGATCCTTTTCATAAAGCTCCGGGACAACCTCTTCCGCCTTACCTGTGAAAAACTCTGCATTAGTCAGTCCGTTAAGTGCCGCGTTTTTCTCGGCATCCTCTATAGCCTGAGGCACGATCTCAACTCCGAAAACCTTCTTCGCCTTCTGAGCCAGGAAGAGAGAAATACTTCCTATTCCGCAATACATATCCCAGACCTTCTCACCCCCGGTAAGCCCTGCGTATTCCAGCGCCTTGTTATAAAGCTTCTCCGTCATGGCAGGATTAACCTGGAAGAAGGATTCCGGTGATATGCTGAACCTTATATCTCCGATATAGTCGGTTATAAAACCGTCTCCTCGAAGCACCTTTGAAGAAAAGCCGAGAATACGGTTGGTTTTGTCCTTATTGATATTGATCATGAAGGACTTGAAGGTGATCTTTCCTGCTTTATCATCTCTTATATTCAGATTGTTGTTCGTCTCACTTTCAGTCAAAACTGTATTATTATTAATGCGCAGGTTATCTTCGCTAGCCTCAGCAACATGAGTATTGTTAAAATCATCAACAACCTTCTCTATATTTCCGTATAACTCCTCAGCATGAGGTATATCATCACCATTAACAACCAGGCATACCATCAGCTCGCCGGTGTGGAATCCCACTCTCGTAAGCACGTGTCTTATAAGTCCGGTGTTCTTCTCCTCGTCATAAACACTGACCTTATATTTATCTATATATTCCTTAACAGCCTTGATTAGCTCCTTATTAACCGGATGTCCGATCACGCAATCTGTCAGAGGAATAATACTGTGCGTTCTGCCAGCGTAGAAGCCGAGAACAGCTTTCCCTTCCTTGTCCAGACCTACCGGAAACTGCATCTTGTTACGGTAATGATATGGTTTGCTTAGGCCGTATGCGAACTTCCTGATTTTTGCAAGATCAGAGTTTTTATAATTGTTCATTTCTCTGTCATTATCGACCACTTTATTGTCGTTAATGATCTTATGCCCGTCATCAATCTTGCCAATTTCCGTATGAATCGTTCCATCCACATCAACATACTCCATGAGTTCGTCAGGATTCTCGATTCCACCGACTCTCTTCAGGAGCTCTCTGACCTTGTTCCACTTAAACTCAAGCTGAGCCATGTAATCCATATGCTGCAGAGTACATCCACCACAGCTTCTGGCAACATCACAAAGCGGCTTCACGCGGCTTTCCGAAGGCACCTTTATCTCCATCAGCCTTCCGTAAGCCATGGTCTTCTTTGCCTTAATTATCTTCACTACAGCCACATCTCCCGGAAGCGTATCCTTCACAAATACAGCCTCGCCATCGATATGTCCGATGCCCTGCCCCTCTGTGCCTATATCTTCAATTGTTACTTCATATATTTCGTTCTTATTGACCATTGCTATTCCATTCTTCCTGTTTTCTAAACGTGTTCATTCTGACAACTGCCACAATCCATATCGCCAAATATACCTCATTTCATCACCCAGATCCCCAAATTATCCTTTCTGATGCATATTACTAAAACCATCAAGGAATAACGGTTCTATAGCATCAGAATCATAGATTATTTTATCACAACGAACACTGTCGTACAATTAATAAAGCAAAGAAGCGCGGAGCCTACTGCTCCGCGCCTCTTCATTAATCCAGCTGCACGACCTAGATAATATTCTGCATATCATCCACTCTCGTTGCAATATAATTCTTAACCTCATCCTTATCCATATCCAAAGAAATTGCAAGTTCCCCGCACAGGCTCTCTTCTGCGATGTGGATATACTTCATATCGGCAGCCGTCATTTTCTTACCTTGCGATTGCCTCTGGTTCATCCTGTCGCTGATCGTTTTGATCATCCTGACAAGCTCAACAGGGTCACATGTATTTACGGTCTTCTTGTACTCGAGCTCTCTCTTCCTTTCATCCTGGATAGTAAGGGCATCGATTTCATTAATTCCGTCCACAAATGCCTCTGCTTCAGCCTTCGTCATAACTCCTCTCATGATAACTTTATTATTATCTACCGGAGTATAAACGCTGCTGTCTCTGATATATAACGGTCTAAGCGTGTAATACAGCTTGTCACTTGAAACTCCCGGGCAATCAATAGGTCCTACACTTTTAACCTCACAAACTCCGTTACTTCCGTAAACAATGTAGTCTCCTACTTCAAACATCATATCACCCATCTTACATAAGAAAAATAAACAATAAGTATCACGGGAACTGCTTACGCCTGCATTATTTATAGTAGCACTTTTTACCGTTTTATGTAAGTGTGAATTTGCTCAAAAACTTAATTTTGTTAAGTTTTATCAGTAGTCATAGTATGAGATTGTGCATTTTGACAATACGTACTAAAACACCTCCAAAGCATCTCAGGAGATTACTATATTTTTACCGATTACGGATGCCTACAATCGCTATTTCGTTTTCTTTTGAGGTGTTATTTTAACGCAGATTATCTCCAGAACCGCCGTGATCATCATGCACGGAAATGTATTTCCGACAGGCATATCAACCTTCATGAGCAGTCTGTAAATAACAAAGCCTATAAGCCATACAAGTGCTCCCGGAATATCGAGTTTCTTTCCGAAGCTGTCCTTCTTGAGAATGAAAAAGTCTGCGATCTGAATAGCTATCATCGGTGCAAAAACCGAGCCTATAAAATACAGGAAGTCCGTAATATCATCCATCGGATAAACTATCGCTCCGACAGTTCCCACAACCGCGACAACCGCGGCTGCCCATTTATCACGTATTTTACTCCAGATCGTTTCGGTAGAGACTCCAGCCGAGAAAGCATCCAGAAAGGTTGTCGTAACAGTAGAAAATACTATTATCAGAAGTCCCGCAACTCCGAGACCTGCCTTGACCATCGTGCTTGCAATATCTGATTCTTCAGTGAAGATCGATGCGCCCATCCCGATAACATACATCCAGCAGCTGACCAGACCGTAAACGATCGCACTGACTGCAGATGCTTTTACAGGTTTCTTTGCAGATCTTGTATAGTCTGAAATAAGCGGCAGCCATGAGAGCGGCATTGCAACCGAAAGCTCTACAGCTGCGCCAAAGCTGAGAGAATCAGCGTCAATACTTCTGCCGTTTCCGTCTTTGAAGATAATAACCGACAATATGATCGTAAGTATAAATAGTGATGCCATGGCGATCGTATTTATGATGCCGAGCTTTGTAAGTCCGATGAGTATCCAGATCAGGATGAGTCCGCCGATCACTATGCACCAGATCCATACGCCGACGTCCTTGATACCGTTTGCGGAAATGGCTCCGTCATAGATCATGATACCGGTCCAGCCAATCAGCTGAACAACATTCAGTATTGCAAAAAATATGCTTCCGAACTTACCAAAAGAGAGCTTCGTTGTCTCCATCGAACTCTTCCCGGTCTTGCCGCCTATAACACCGGCCATGAAGAGCAGTACACATCCGATCACGTGCCCTATCAGTGTTGCAAGCAGTCCCTTGCCCATTCCGAGCGGTGCAAGTGCCATTCCGGTAAGTATCTCAGCTATCGAAACCCCCGCGCCGAACCATACGAGGCCATTTTCAAAGAGATTAGTCTTATTATCAGTCATTATTTCCGTCCTTCCTCTCTTCCATAAAATCACCTATCGCAAATCCGTGATCAAGGGGGCCGCTGCCACTTCCAAGATCAAGTCCTGCCGCAAGAGCGCCGGAGATGTATTCCTTAGCTCTTGAAACCGAAGTTTTTAGATCATAGCCCTTGGCAAGATTTGAAGCTATGGCACTTGAAAGTGTACAGCCGGTTCCGTGTGTATTCGGATTATCTATCCTTCGTCCTCTGAAATATGTGAATTCACCATTTTCATACAGAAGATCGGTTGCATCATTGACCTTATGGCCGCCCTTCAGAAGGACTGCAACCTTAAAGCTGTCACCGATCAGACGAGCGGCTTTTTCCATCTCCTCCTCGTTTCTGATACTCATGCCCGAAAGCACCTCTGCCTCAGGGATATTCGGAGTGATCACTGTTGCAAGCGGTATCAGTTCTTCCTTAAGAGTCTCTATTGCATCATCGCTTATCAGCTTAGCGCCGCTGGTCGCAACCATAACCGTATCAACCACTATTTTTTCAGTCTTGTACTCTTTAAGTTTTCCGGCGATCACACGTATCAGCTCACTGCTTGATACCATTCCGATCTTTACCGCATCCGGACGGATGTCCGTGAAAACCATATCGATCTCCTGAGCCAGGAAATCCGGAGTCACCTCCATTACTGCTGATACGCCGGTCGTATTCTGCGCAGTCAGAGCAGTGATAGCACTCATTCCATATACTCCGTTTGCTATCATCGTCTTAAGATCTGCCTGTATGCCGGCGCCTCCGCTGGAATCACTTCCCGCGATTGTTAATGCTGTTCTCATAATATCTCCTTTCTTCCTGCCATGATCCGATTCAGCCCTTCATCTCACCATCCATCTCATACATATCCGTTATGTAAAAACTTCTCTGTGAAATATATGCCATCCTCTGGTCAGCAGGCATAAACGCATTAATTTTATATAGCGGTGCAAGGTGGTGCCCCCGGTGCATCGCTTTTATTCTAAATTCAGCTATCTTAACAACGCTCCTATGATGAATACTTTTATCACCACTAAACAATATTCTCCACGAGTGTCTTCAGTTCAGCCGTCGCTTCGGTGATATTTTCCTGTGCATAAATCGCACTGATCACGGCAACGCCGGCAAGCCCTCTGCCCTTAAGCTGAAGAACATTTTTCTTTGAAATACCACCGATCGCAATCACCGGAATCTTAACTGCCCTGCAGATTGCCTCAAGTGTATCATGGTCCACATCATCCGCATCATCCTTGGAGCCTGTTGCAAATACAGCTCCGACTCCGAGATAATCCGCTCCGTCCTTCTCAGCCTGAATCGCCTGCTCTACAGTCTGTGCAGACACTCCAAGTATCCTGTCCGGACCGATAAGCCTTCTCACCTCAGCTGCAGGCCTGTCATGCTGTCCGACATGAACGCCGTCCGCATCAAGCTTAAGTGTCAGCTCCACATCATCATCCAGTACAAATGGAACCTTATATTTCGTACAGAGCTCTTTTAACTCCAGTCCCAGCTTGTATTTTGTTTCTTCATCTGCATTTTTCTCACGAAGCTGTACAAAGGTTGCCCCACCCTTAAGAGCTTCCTCAGTCTTCTCTGCCAGAGTCTCGCCTTCCTTCAGCCAGTAACGATCCGTGACCGCATACATAAGCATTGAAGCTCTTAATTCATCATCTGTAAATCTTTTCATTTTTTCTCCTAACAATACTACATATCCGGACCATCCGAATCTTTCTTTCGCCAACATCCGGCGGTCTGATACTATTCATCTTCAACCACACATCTATCGGTTCTGGCGTTGTTATACATAACCAGCCATTCCAAAACCATTGAAATCATACTATCGGCGTGAACAGACAAGCATTCAGTCGGATTATTCAAAACCGATATGTCAGAATCAGACGATACTATAGTTAGCATATTTTTCAAGTGTCTCGCCATCCATGTTATAGATTGCATCTATGATACGGTTACGGTAGGTCGAATTACCGTCGCCCGGCTGCATTCTCTCCCACGCGATCTCGCCGGCTGCGCCCATCGTGCAGACAGCTGCCGCAGCAGCCCCGAGCTTATCATCAGGATTTGCAACAAGGAAAGCAGTCATGAGTCCCGAAAGCTGGCAGCCGGTTCCTGTGATGCTTCCCATCTCCGGGCGGCCGTTTCTGATGACATAGCATTTATCCTTATCTGCCACAAGATCGATGGCTCCTGTTACCGCGATGATCGTATCCAGCTTTGCAGCAAGTTCCTTGACAAACCTAACAGCTGCTTCAAGCGAGTCATCCGTTACCTTGTCAGCCACATCCGCATCAACTCCCTTGGTACTTCCGCTGCCATAGTATAAGGTTTTGATCTCGGAAATATTACCTCTTACAACGTCAAATCTGACCTCCCTGATCAGCTTATTTGCAGTCTCTGTTCTGAGCTTTGAAGCTCCCGCACCGACAGGATCCAGGAGAACCACATGTCCCAGTTCATTTGCCCTCTTTCCTGCAAGGAACATTCCCGGAATTGTTCTCTTATTCAGAGTTCCGATATTTATGTTCAGTCCTCCGCAGATGGCTGTGATATCCGGTGCATCCTCCTCATCATCAGACATTATCGGACTTGCTCCGATAGCAAGAATTACGTTTGCCACATCATTAACCGTCACATAATTTGTGATATTATGTACCAGCGGTGACTTCTCTCTGACATTTTCAAGATACTTCTTCATGATCATATATCTCCCTTCATGATATTTATTAACTGTATTCGGTTCCAATTCATCAGCCGCCTCGCGTCTGATTTCATGTCGCGCTGTCGCGCTATCGGTTTCGTCATTCGTCCCATTTTATGCGCCCGCGCATAATGGTCCGACTGCCGTATCCGGCACATTTTCTCGCGGTGCCCATTCATCAGCCGCTTTGCGTCTGATTTCATGTCGCGCTGTCGCGCTATCGGTTTCGTCATTCGGTCCATTTTATGCGCCCACGCATAATGGTCCGACTGCCGTATCCGGCACCGCTCGTAGAAACGCGCAAAATGGCGGAACCCCGAGGGATTCCGCCACAAAAAAAGCTTTATGATCCCTACGTTGGCATTACCCAAATCAGGTTACCGGTCGAGGCAAGGAAGCCTCCTCTCAGCCTGCTCATTCTCAAGCTCCCGAATTCAGATTTCAAGTGCATTATATAATCTTAGTTTTGATTTAGCAATATATTTTTTTCTGTTATTCTGTGATAAGACTTCTGACCTCAACTCTCTTAGTCTTCCCCGCTGCGATATATGCAAACAAGAAATAACACATGGCTACAGCCGCTATCGGAAGAAATACCGTGATAAATCTGTAATCAATAACAAAGTTCACTATTCCCATGCTTCTCAGCATATATGACAGGAGCTTTTCGGATAAGGTCAGACTCAGCGTAGTTCCGATTATGATTCCGAAGAAGGCAACTATCAGAAATCTTACCGCAAACTGCAGTCTGAGATTCCCTGAAGTAAATCCCAGAGCCTTATATATTCCTATGTCTATCTTCTCCCTGACAAACGTCTTCGAGCATATCATCGATACAACCACCAGAGCGAAGATTACAGAAATAAAATATATGACAGCCTTGATCGAGTACGCTATCATCGTTATCAGTTTTTCCGTGGAGCCGTCACCCGAATAAACAGATATGAAGATATCTCCTGGCAGCTCGGACTTGATCTTATCTTTGATCTCTTCTGCAACACCCGGATTCGAAAGCTTATAGCCCACACCCTGCACGATAAAATCATCTATGAAAAAAACTGCTGCATCGCCGGTCATTCCGAAGAATCTTCCCGCATCCGAAACAGCTGCTGTGGCATCTGTGATAAATCCGGAGATAACACAGCTTTTTTTCCTTCCCCTGTAGGATACTTCCAGCACATCACCGATTTTATATCCCATATCCTCCGCATATATCTGACTCACAACAATTTCATTTTCATATCGTGGTGCACGTCCTTTGGTAACGGTAAATACCTCTTCATCCTCAGCCATACGGCAGGACATTTTTTCACCGTCCAATACCATATATGTAGTCTCATAGCCGTAACGCTCTTCTATATCGGTATACTGTCTTATAATAGCTTCGATACTCTCAAACTGACGCCTCACATACTCTGTATTTTCCGGACTGTATTCTTCCGTGTCCAGATATACTGTAATATTTTCAGATGTAGCACCCATAGCTCTCAGCGCATTTTCCGACGACACCGCATCAGTCATTCCGGTCATTGTCATAAGGAAAAATACAAGAAGCGATGCGATCAGTATTGATGCCACATAGCGTTTTCCACCTGCGGTAAACTGCCTGAAGGCAAGGCTTGGAGAAAGTGCTCTACCCTTTATCGGAAGTGTCAGCCTGCTGTCAAAGAACACTTCGCATCTTCCGCCGGATACGGCTCTCACAGGAGATATCGTTCCCACCTTTTGGGATATGAGCATTATGTATAACGCCGAGACGATAAGTATTCCCAGAAGGATCAGCAGACTCTGAACCAGTGCAACACCTCCGACTATCTTGATACCCACGATCGGTTCAAATACTCTCGGAAGATATATTACAACCGGAACAGATAATATAAGGCCTGCAGCTGTTCCGATTATTTCCGCCAGCATATACTGTCCGAGAAATACCAGTTTCAGCCTGCGGCTGTCAAAACCCTGAGCCTTCAGAATTCCAAGGTCTGTATAATTCATTTCTATACTTGAGGAAATACTGTGTGACATTACTGCAAAGACTATAACCGACAGGATAATTACAAACGACAGGAAAATGTTCAGAATTATATCCGGCATAAGTCCGTGATAATACAGGCTGTCAGACCTGGTCAGAACACCCGATGCATAGCTTTCTATATCCGATGTTTTATTTATTTCCTGCGCAAACCTGTTATCGGTAAGCTTACAATTATCCGCTTTGGTAATATAAACTATCTCATATAAGTCCGCACTGAGGCTTAGATCATCAGCAATGGCCTTACTTCTGTTTTCCCAGATCCGATCAAAATCTTCTTTGCT
This sequence comes from uncultured Lachnospiraceae bacterium, assembly GCA_946544235.1. Lineage (GTDB taxonomy): Bacteria > Bacillota > Clostridia > Lachnospirales > Lachnospiraceae > Eubacterium_Q. The sequence goes on from CAMNMC010000055.1 coordinate 9,860, forward strand.
TATAAACGGTACCTTTAGCGGCATAAAAGAGCTTCCGCATACCGGTTCTTCCACAAATCCCTTTATGGTAAATTCATAGGACGCACCTTCAAAATAAGCTGTAACAGTGTCCCCAATCATGAGATCATCGTAATCCTTCAGCGTTCTCGGAAGATAAACCTCACCTTTTGATAATTCCGGCACTTCCTTATCGAGGCCTGTCATATCTTCATTCCAGAGAGAATCAACCGTGTCGTTCTGCGCCACAAGCCTTATACTGAAGGATGCATTCTGTCCATTGGAATAAGTACATTTATAGGGACACAGTGCATCACATACATCTACTTTTCCTACCAGCGGATTATCTGCAAGTTCCCTGACCATTTCATCTGTCAGAAACTCACTTCTGATATTCAGAGTGATATTTGCATCATATTTACTGTCATATGCGCTCTCGATGGAATTCGGGAAATTTCTTTTAAGACTGACTATAACCGATACAGAAAGGGCAATGATCATCATAAGTATCAGGATGCCCTTGAAGGAACCCTTCTTATAACGAATATTTGCTCTGATAAGCTTTATTATATCCATAGCACGCCTCCTACCATGACATGGAAGAAAGCCATGCATTCACCTGAGCTTCACGGCTCTTCTCATCCTCCGGTTTATAAGAAGGCAGTATCATATCACCGATGATCTTTCCGTCTTCGATATAAAGAATTCTTGTCGCCCTGAGAGCCGCACGTATATCATGAGTAACCATGAGGATACTCTGTCCTTCACGATTACACTCTGTCAGAAGATCAAGAACCTCCACTGTGTTCTTTCGATTGAGCGCCCCTGTAGGTTCATCCGCAAATACCAGTGCCGGATGGTTTATGAGTGCTCTTGCTATGGCGCATCTCTGCTGCTCTCCTCCCGAACACTGAGCCGGAAGATGAGTTTTGATATCAGTAATATTCATTTTTTCAAGAAGACTGTCCGCAAAAGAATTAACCTCTTCCACAGAACGGCTTTTATCCAGATATCCGGGAACCGCTACATTTTCAAATAATGTAAGATTACTGACCAGATGAATCTGCTGGAATACAAAACCGAAATCGGTGCAGCGAAGCCTTGCCAGCTTCTTCTCGCTCATTTCCACAAGATTTTCACCTTTAAAGATAACCTCTCCCGCGGTTGCTCTGTCCATTCCACTGAGTGCGTAGAGCATGGTTGATTTACCGGAACCCGAAGCTCCCATTATTACGGTAAAATCGCCTTCATAGATATCGAGATCCGCATCTGTGATCACATGTATCTGTCCGCCGTTATTGGCAAAGCTTTTAC
>CAMNMC010000056.1 GCA_946544235.1 uncultured Lachnospiraceae bacterium
ATCTCGAGGCATATCTCCTTCATACTCTTGTTAGTGTTACGGAGAAGTTCTCTGGCCTTATCCATGCGGACATTGGTCAGATACTCGATAAAGGTACTGCCGGTACGCTTCTTGAAAAGCTTACTGAAATAGTAAGGTGATATCTGAAGTTCCTTCGAAACATCATCAAGGATGAGATCCTTCGAATAATTCTGGGCGATATATTCCTGGGCACTCTTGATGATATCGACCGTATTTTCCTCCTTGCTGGTAAGGATGTTATGGCAGACCGTTCCGATCTTGGTCGTAAACCACTCACGGAGCTGGTCGTAGGTAGTCATGTTCATGATGGTATCAAGATATTCGCTTCTCATATTGAAGCGGTAGATCATACCGCCGCTCTCGAAGCCGATCCTCTCGGCACGAAGGACAAATTCAAGCACCTTAAGCTTCACATCCATGACATTCTGGACATGCCTTTCCATCATCCAGTCAAAGAATGCAGCCGCATAGAAGGAAGCACGGCTCACGTTTCCTTCCTCGATATTCTTGAAGAGGGCGTTTTCGGTCTCAACCGGATAATCGTCCTCGTAGCTTACAAGAAGCGGAAGGTCGCTCACATGAACAACCGAGTCTGTTCTGTTAAAGGAAAGCGCACGCATGGCTTCATTATAGGACTGTGATAGATCCTCCAGCCTGTGCACGGTTCCGATACCGACTCTGAACCAGGCCCCGAAGAGGCGTCTCAGCTCTCTGGTCATCTTACGTGCTTCGTTGATTATCTGAATTCTTGTTTCATATTCCTCATCCGGAAGAGGCATGGTTCGCGGAACAAATATAAGTATCATATTTCCCATCATCGCACCAACGCAGCAATTGAAGCTTGCCTTAACTGCATCCTTGATACGTGAATACTCCTTCTGAAGGCGGACAGTGGTTCCGATCGTGTTTTCCATCTCACCCTTCGGTGCGATATCACCGAACTGAAGAGACATGATGAACCCGGAATCCTCCTCAATACTGAGCAGCGTTCTGAAGTTCGCCAGCTCCTCCTCGCCGTGATTCTGATAGATCAGCGAATAGATGAAGCCGTTCTCGATGATAGGCGTTACGATCTCAAGCTTCTCTCTGTTGGAAAGCTCCTCGCTTCTCTTCTGCTTATTGAAATCAACCTTTCTCATTGCCTTCCTGAGGATGCTGACAATCACATCCTTGTCGATAGGCTTGTTGATATAATCCATAACACCGATATTGATGGCATCCTTGGCATAATCAAACTTGAGGTAAGCACTGACAACTATGAAGATGATCCCCTCGCTCGATCTCCTTATCTCCTTCATGGCCTCGATACCATTGATGCCCGGCATCTGGATATCCATAAATACAATATCCGGTCTGAAATACTCAGCCTGCTCTATAACGCGCCTGCCCGTATTTGCACTCTCGATCAGACACTCCCCCGGGAAGTTGTTTTCTATTATAAATTTCAGAGCGTTTATAACGATGCTCTCATCGTCTGCGATCAAAATCTTATACATATTTTGTCCTCATTAATAAATACAGTATCATTATTGTCCTATACGAATCACGACTGCGGTACCCTCAACACGACTGATGTTAAGCTGAACGATCATCCGGATCGATCAATCTCACGCTGTCGTATCCTTCGGAATATACAGTGCGATCTCCGCACCCATGTCCGGTCCGACACTGGTTATCTCGATCACGTTCTCGCGGTCATAGAAGGTTTTCAGCCTGGTTATTACGTTGTCCAGTCCGACGCCGTCCTTCTTATTGATATACTCCTCGTCCTTAAGCGTTCCTGTCATGATCTTGTCAATTATATCCTGCGGGATTCCGACACCGTTATCACTTACGGATATGACTATTCTGTCATCCTCGCCGGTTACGGAAACATCTATCTTCTTCTCCCACTCCACATCATGGAGACCATGCTTTATGCAGTTCTCCACTACAGGCTGGAGTATCATACTCGGAACACTGACACTCAGGTATTGTTCATCAATATTTTTATTGTAGTGGATCTCGCCGGCATAGCGCACGTTCAGGATGTAAATATAGTCATCAACGATCTGCAGCTCCTCCTGAATGGTTGATATGCCCTCATCACTCTTCACCTTGTACCTGAAGAAATCAGCCACCTTATGAATATAACGATAGGTCTGGTCGGCTTCCTCCATCATGGCGAGCTGAGCGCCTGCATTAAGTGTATTAAAGAGGAAATGCGGATTAATCTGCGCCTGCAGATATTTCAGCTGGGCGTCCTTAACGGATGCCTCCATACGGATCGACTTCTCGCGAAGAGCACTCTCAGCCTCCACGCTTACACGCACCTTCTCCATATAATCCTTCAGACTTATCACCATCTGGTTGAAGGAGCTGTTAACAATACCGATCTCATTATAGTCATGCGTTTCCACAAGCTGAACGTCGAGATTTCCCTGTCCGACCTCCTTCGCTGTATCCACCAGCTTCTGAAGCGGCTTGGTCAGCCTTCTGATAAGAAGCAGCAGTATACAGATATCAACTCCGCCCGTCAGGAAAAGAATGATTCCGCTGAGCCTCTCAGAGGTTCGCATCAGCCTGCTCATTTTACTGTTTGTGCCCGAGTTGTTATGAAACATCAGGTTGTTAAGGCTCAGCATGGAAGTCGTCAGATATTCGTACTGCCTCTCCGCCTGCTGTTGATACGACTGATATTCAACTATCTCTCCGTTTTTTTTGGCAAGAACCGCCTTACTCACCGACTGAATATATCCGACGGAAATATTATAAATCGCATTTTCGCGGAGTTCGACCTCGGTCATCTCGCCTTCATGTTTGAATTTTTCAAGAAATTCTTTGTACTTCTCTTCATTTATATAATACTGATTGAGGACACTCTCATCCTTCATATTAAGGTATTCACGCATCCCCGAATGAATGGTATCCAGCCACTCACGCATCTCAGTAAGCTTTCTGTTTCCTTCATATGCACTGTCTACGCTGCTCACGACCTGTCTCATATTTCTGAAAATATAGAGGTTCATGAGGAAGAGCGATACGAAGGTCAGAAGAAAGATATAAATGATCTGGGTACGAAACTTACGTCTTTTAATCTTCATCCAGATACCTCTCTACATTGTCCTTCGTAACAACAGTGTCATCTACTATTATATGATCATTGCAGCTGCCTTTTTTATGATAATTCAGCAGGACATCCACAGACATCATGCCCAGCTGCGCCGAATCAGCATCCACTATCGCAGCTATCTCTCCATCCCTGATAGCCCTGAGAAGCGGTTCGGAAATACCGTAGCCTATAAGCTGCGTTTTTTCGGCAAGATCATAATCCCTCGCCGCCTGATAAACAACCTTGGTATCATGCTCATTGACACAGATAAGGATGTCCGGCCTGGTTTCTGCATCCGACAGACTTTCCTTCACAAGTTCGGTGATCCTGAAGTTCGGCATGTCGCCTACATTTTTTATATCAAGTTCGGGACTGAGGTGATTTCCTTCATTTGCAAGGGTTTCACGGATTCCGTCGACAACCTGCAGATACCCATCCTGCTCCTCATTAATAAATACCATAACCTTTGGTGATCTTGTCCTGGTTATATTTATAATGGTACGTGCATATTCTCTTCCGAGATTATAATTTCCTATTTCAATAAACGACTTTCGGCTGCCCGGACAGTCCGTAAGTATTGTAATGGTCGGAACGCCGTTTTCCTCAGCCTCGTCAATACAGCTTCCGAGACTCTTCTCATCCGAAGCCTCAATGATGATCCCGTCCACGCCCATATCCTTCGCCATGCGAACGTAATCGTCATCACTGTAGGAAGCACTGGCACTGTTCTTCAGCTTTTCAACATAAACATCATGCTGTCTTCCGTAGCTTCTGGCCTCCTCGTAAATATGGTTTGCGGTATAGGAATCCTCCGACTTTCCGATAAATACAAAATGGTATTTATAGTTCTTATCGTCCTTCTTAACGCTGTTCAGCTGTGAACGGAGGTATAAGGATATGATAACAATAGCCGCAACAAAGAAAAGAAGAAGGACAACTATGTATAAGCCATATTTATCCAATCTTCTCTTTGGTCTTTCTGTTATCTCGTTTTTCTTTTCTTTATCTGACATTATTTTTATTCCACATCATATTAAATATTAATAAATAACCTTATTCCTTCCGCCGGTCTTGCCGAGATAAAGCTTCTCGTCGGCTTCCTTGATTGCCTTCTCCATATCGCCGCCGAAATCATATTCCGTAAGTCCGAAGGTCATGGTAACCTTGATCTCGTTCTCCAGAGCCTTTATGGTCATCTTCTGAACCTCTGATCTCAGCTTTTCAAGTATCATGAACGCATCATCACCGTTCACACCGGTAAATACGATAAGAAATTCCTCCCCGCCCCATCTTGATACAAGAGTTTTCTCTCCGCATCCATTTTTCAAAGCAGCTGAAACAGCCTTAAGAACCTCATCACCGGCATCATGGCCGTAGGTATCGTTAACCTTCTTGAAGAAATCAATATCAGCCATGCACACACTTATAGCGTCAAGGTATGAAGCCCTTTTAACGCTTTCCAGATAGGCTCTTGCATAGCGTCTGTTACCGAGCCCCGTAAGCTGATCTGTATTTGCTTCCTTCATCAGCCTGTCGTTAAACTTCATCAGCTTGCTTTCTTCAACATTTTCCCTGTGACTGTAGATGTAGGCAAGTATGACTGCTGAAAGAAAAACCGCAGTTATATTTGAGCTCTGGATAAGCTTGCCTGAAACCTCACTGATCTTCACCTCAGGAAGTGTGCCGCTGTAGATAAATATCGCAGCTATCCTGACGCACAGAACTATAGCCGTCAGTATTATTTTAAAGCCAAGACTCCCGTGAGCGGCAAAGAAGCAGACCATGAGCATCACTATAAAATAATTCTGCATGCCTGCGCTCCATCCGAAGCATGGGATCATTGACAAACTGAAGGTAAATGTAAAAAGAAGATACAGAACTATAGTCGCTCTGGTATTCAGAAAATATGTATTTGCAAAAAGGATTATCATTGCCAGAAAGATGAGCCCTATCCTGTAAGGAAACTTCTTTATTACCGGAATCCCTGCAAAAGCAAGGTCAAGAAGAAAAGCGAGCATGGTAACGATATATAATATCCTTACCGAAACCACTCCCCGCTTTGTCTCATTCTGAAATTCTATATCTCTGTTTATAAACTGTCGTAACCCCATTTTACGAACCTTCTATTACTAAAGTTATATCCTGAAACCTTTGACCCGGCCAGCCGCCGCTCTCCGGCAGCTATACTCTAGCTGCCTTCATCAGAACCTTCATCTTATACATCCTCTTATCCGCTTCACGGATGACATCCTCTATATTACTCTTTCCCGGAATAAATACAGCATGTCCGTAAGCTATACTGAGCGGAATATTATTACCTGATGTCTTGTTGAAATCTTCGACCATAGCTTTGAAGGCGTCTCTCTTGTCATACAGTCTCGGATCGTTTTTCCCATAGTGCCCTAAAACAAAGAACTCGTCTCCGCCAATTCTGAAGCATTTATCATCGCCATCGAAGACAGCATTCATAAACTCAGCAACCTTAAGGATGTATTTGTCACCCATATCATGTCCAATCTCATCATTCACGCGTTTCAGATAATTCATATCCAGCATGATACATGCAACCGGCTCCTCCGACATGCCTGCTCTTTCTATCTCGCGGTTGTAAGCCATACGGTTCATAAGCCCTGTGAGTCCGTCCTTATACGCCAGATCCTCCATGATCTCGGCATACTGACCACGTCGGCTCATCTCGGATATTGCATAGAACTCATAGCTTCCGAGAACTATGATGAACAGAAACATCGAATATTTATAATATGATGGTCTGTTATACTCATAAGGAAGTGCCACATAACGTATGATATCTATTACTCCCATTATTATCGAGAAGACCAGCACGGCAAAGAGTATCTTCATATGCTTTAGCTTAAGCATATGCCTCTTTATTCCATAACCAACAAGAGTTAAAACGATAATTACCGCCAGAGAAAGCAGCACATGTGAAACGATCAGCAGCTGGTGATAATCCAGTCCTCCCGACAGAACAGAGAAGATTGAGAAGCCTATCTTGGCTGCCGTAAGCGCCGCAAAAACATCAACTATATGGAATCTCCTGCAATCCGTAACGGCTGTTACAAGCATTATTCCGGAAATTCCCAGAAGATCCAGCGCCATATATTCCATAAAATGCACCGCTACCGGTGCTCTGATGATCATCGGGAAAATATCGGTTTCACAGGCAACCCACAGAGATGAAACCATGGCAAAGGTACCAACACTTATGATCTCGCCTCTCTTCTCCTTAAAGTATCTTCCCACAAAACCTATTGTCAGGAGTATTATACCGAAAACAAAAACTATCAGACAAAGCAGGAAATCAGGTGCAGAATCCTGCATCTTCTCCACGAGGAACTGATTTCCGTTATCAAGACAGATATCCTTGATAAAGCCCGGCTCCTTAGGGTAAATGTTATTAAGTACTATCCTCAGCACTCCATCCTTATTCATTATAGGTATATTTACGGAATGAGGACAGACTCCATATGCTTTACCAAATATCTTCGGTGCATCCGGATGAAAATCATAGATAAGCTCATCATCCAAGTAAATCGAGAAGTAAACATTCTTACTATGGAAGCAGATCATACGATCATTGACCTCTTCCATATTACCACGCTTATGTATGACAACCTCTTTCCCCTTACTGAGGTTATCAAAATCGACAGCTGTCCCGTCCTCATAAAACCAATTATCGCTGTAATCCTCTGTCTGATCCTCCTTATCGAGGCTGTTCATATGAAACATCGTATCGAGAATCAGATAAAGAAGGGTCACGGTGATTATCGCACAGAAATAAAAGCGTCTGTCGGCCCATATTTTTCTGTTTTCGTCCCTATTATCCATATTTTATCTCCAAAAACACTATATACCCTTCTTTTTTGCATACTCTCCCACAATAAATGAGTACACAGAATAATTGTATCACTCTTACCCCTCAATCGCAACTCACTGTTTCTTTTTTGAGGAATATACGGCGCCTATGGTGCAGGTTCTTGATGTGATGACGCGACAAGAACAGAGCATGTCTTGTTATATTATAAGTATTTCTTGCATTTCCCGGACAACGTGCTTATAATGTGTGACATTGTGACTTAATCGGAGCAAGCCTCTTACATGCTCCGAACATATGGATCATGTGGAAAACAGAAGGGAGAATCATCATATGAACAGAGATAAGCTGAAGCCGATGCTTTTCAGCAATCTGAAGAACTACAGTAAAAAGAAATGCGTAACGGATATTATTTCCGGAATTATCGTAGCGATCATCGCACTGCCGCTTTCGATAGCACTTGCACTTGCATCCGGAGTAGGTCCTGAGCAGGGTCTCTATACCGCCATCATCGCAGGCTTTATCATAGCCTTCCTCGGCGGAAGCCGTGTACAGATAGCAGGTCCGACCGCTGCCTTCGCAACCATCGTTGCAGGCATCGTTGCCAAAAAGGGTATGAGCGGACTGGCTCTCGCTACCATTCTTGCAGGTATTATCCTTATTGTAATGGGATTTCTGAGACTCGGTTCTCTGATCAAATTCATTCCTTATACCATAACCACCGGTTTCACAGCCGGTATCGCAGTAACCATCGTTATCGGACAGATCAAGGACTTTATGGGACTCTCCTTCCCTGCCGGAACCAAGACTATTGAAACCATGGACAAGGTGAAGGCCATCGGTGAAAATATATCCGGTGTCAACTGGGAAGCCATTCTGGTCGGCGTTGTCTGTCTGGCAGTTCTTATCATCTGGCCGTATATTACCGAGAAGATTCCGGGATCACTTATAGCCGTATTTGTCGGAATAGGTATGGTAGAACTTCTTAATATGAAGGTTAATACCATCGGTGATCTCTATTCAATTAGCAACAAGCTTCCGGCCTTCAGCGCTCCTGACATAAGTCTTTCAGGCATCAAGGGCTCGCTGTCGGACGCATTTACCATCGCCATACTTGCAGCTATCGAATCCCTTCTTTCGTGCGTGGTTGCTGACGGTATGATCAACTCACATCACCGTTCAAACATGGAGCTTATCGCACAGGGTGCCGGAAATATCGGTTCCGCTCTCTTCGGAGGAATCCCTGCAACAGGCGCCATCGCAAGAACCGCTGCAAACATCAAGAACGGCGGACGTACTCCTATAGCCGGTATCACACACTCGATTGTTCTCGTTCTGGTGCTTGTGCTTCTCATGCCATATGCTGCACTTATACCTATGCCGACGATCGCAGCCATTCTTTTCATGGTTGCCTACAATATGTGCCAGTGGAGAACCTTCGTACACCTCTGCAAGACCGCACCTAAAAGTGATATTCTCGTACTTGTTGTAACCTTCGTACTGACGGTTGTATTTGACCTTGTTGTAGCTATTGAGGTTGGTATGCTCATGGCTGTAGTTCTCTTCATGAAGAGGATGAGCGACGAATCAAACGTATCAGGCTGGAAATATTATGATCCGGACGAGGATCCTGACGGACCTGAGCTTAAGGTTATCCCTAAGCATGTCCGTGTATATGAAATCTCAGGCCCTATGTTCTTCGGTGATGCAGACAGTCTTGCAACCATTAACTTCAAGGATTTCACCAGAGCCATCATCATCAGAATGCGTGGTGTTCCGGCTCTTGATGCTTCAGCCATGCATGCCATGGAACAGCTCCAGGAGAGATGTGAAAAGAGCGGAATACAGCTCATCTTCTCTCACGTTAACGAGCAGCCTTTCCATACAATGGAGAAGAGCGGCTTTGTAGAAAAAGTAGGTCGTGACAACTTCCGTCCGCATATCGATGACGCTATCGAATGGGCTGCCAGGCTCGGCCAGGAGGCCTAAAAATTAATCTAAAAATACCTCCAAAAAAGATAAAGACTGTTGCCCCTCAATGGGGTACTGTGGTATAATATCTTCAGTTGAAAAATTCTTCAATCTTTTAACATAAGGAGGTATTTGTACTATGGAAAACAAAGAACCAAAGCAGAATGTAGTGATCTTCGAGAACGACACATGGCAGATCGAACTGAGGCCAAGAAGCACAAAGCACGAGAATGAGCCTGATATGAAGGTTTGGGTCATGAGAGACGGTCAGGAGGTCGCACAATATACTGATAAATATCGTGGATATGGTCACTACCAGTATCACGAGGAACTTCTTCCTCCTAAGATCAGCGAAGTTGCCAAGAAGGCTTGGGACAAGCTTAAGGAAGCTCCTCTGGATGATGCAATGATTGAAGAAATGAAAAATATGATGGAAGAATAGGGGTACTTAAAAAATCCGCAGTTTCATAAGAGACTGCGGATTTTTTATTTCGTCTTTCCGTATTATCTGCTATAATATCCGGTAGCAGGCTTTAAAACTTGAAAGGATTTACACATGAACGAATCAGATGAACGCTACAGCACCGCAGAAGACGCTATTTATGATGCATTTTTCCTTCTGCTTCAGAATAAGGAACTCGATAAGATCACCGTATCTGACGTTATAAAGAAGGCCGGGATCGTAAGAAGCACCTTCTATAACCATTACGAAAACATCCCTGCCCTTATGGTTGCGGCTGAGGATAAGACCATACGTGATATATTCCGGATGATGGAAAGCTTCCACCCGAAGAACGACCGCGATATGTGCCGTTCCTATTTCCTTGCGATCTGCAATTACACCAGAAAGAACCCCTTCCTGGCCAATCTGCTTCAGAGTCCAAGAGGAGACGCATTCTTTGAGAAGGCCATAACCATGTTTCATAAATATGTTGCAGAGGTAACACAGATAAATGTAACGGCAACTAGTGACCGTACCACCTTCTCTTATCTGATTGCAAGCTCTATCGGCTGTACGATAGGTGTTCTGCATAAATGGACAGCGGAGGACTTTGCGACCCCCGCTGAAGAAATTGCTGATATTTTATCAAAGATTTTTGTTTCCGGCATACTTCCTTATCTCGGAACCGGAAAGTAAATTTCAAACCATATACTAGTCGTCAAGCGCAGCATCCGCTCTGACTATCTTGCCCGTTGCATTTCTATGGAACGGGCTTTTTCTTATTACAAGAGAAACAATCTGTCTGTAGGTTGGCTGCGGACGGTTATATTCATCCAGAAGCTTTCTTAATCCTGCTTCGACAGCTGCGTCATCAAGCCCCATAGCCTTAATTACATCCTGATCCGGGAAGATACGTGCCGTAAGGCCGTTATTTTCACCCGTAACTACCACCTCTCCTACCAGAGGATTGATACCAAGCTTGTTCTCAATCTCCTCAGGTGATATATTTTCACCATTTGAAAGGATGATGAGGTTCTTGACCCTGCCGTTTATGAAGAGGAAGCCATCCTCGTCGAGGTAGCCCTTGTCTCCGGTGTGGAGCCAGCCGTCCTTCAATGTTTCTTCTGTCTCAGCAGGCATCTTATAGTAGCCCTTCATAACGCTGCTGCCCTGCACCTGGATCTCGCCGTCCACAAAACGTACCTTAACATTGGCAAGAGGTCTTCCGATGGAGCCCTTCTTATGGTCTTCAGGTGTATTTGAGCTTATTACAGGGGAACACTCAGACATACCATATCCCTCAAGCACCTGAACACCATATTTTTCCAGCTTATCTATATAAAACGGATCGAGATGCGCACCACCGGTGAAAATGATCTTCAGCTTTCCGCCAAATACATTTTCAGCTACCGCTGCGGCAGGAACTGATGCATCAACCGAAGCGAGCCTCTTATAGATGGTCTCTATCATCAGAGGAACCATGAGCATAACATCCGGCTTAAATATGCCCATATTACGTATCATGTGAATAAACGAATCATTTATGCATACAACCGCTCCAAGTGAAAAGCCCTTGAGCCAGTCCATAACGAGGCAGAATGCATGATGAACAGGAAGCACACTGAGAAGTGTACAGCCCGGCTCGGCAGTATAAGGAACCGCTTCAACATTCTGTGCAAGGTTCATCTGTGTAAGCATTACACCCTTGCTCTTACCTGTGGTTCCGGAGGTATAGATGAGTGTTGCGATCTCTTCTGCAGGAAGTCCCTCAGTATCGACCTGACCTGCAGCGTCCTTTATCAGATCACCAAATGTTTCAAAACCCTCTGCTGCATCCTCCGTAAGAAGCCATATATAACGGATCTTCGGACACTTCTCCTTCAGTCCTTCCAGGATATCCTTCCTCTTTGGCGAAAGGAAAAGCGCTTCGGAATCCGAATCATTAAGGAGGTTAACGAGATCCTCTGCAGGGAGACCTGCATCAAGAGGAACCGCGACATTATTACCGGTTGTAATACCAAGATAGCTGCTTATCCAGCTTACCGAAGCTGTTCCGATAAGAGCTATATGAACTCCTGCCAAGCCCTTTGCCGAAAGGCCCTTCCTTACTGAAGTGATGTCCTCTCCAAGCTCGGCATAGCTCTTCTCTTTTATCTCTTTTTTCTCAAGCCACCTGACTGCAGGAAGCTCTGAGTAAAGGTTCTGTGACCTGTCCCATATTTCTCTGATAGTATTCATATCCGATACCTCTCGCTATAATCCACACTCACAGTCAAAACTGCCACAATCGCACCTGGACAGTCGTACCTGCAACAGCCTGCCTGCTACAGTAGTTCTTACGCAACCTCGAGCATATCAAGCATCTCAAGTGCTTCGCCGATTGTCTTGATCTTTACTGCCTCTTCAAGATCGAGCTCAACATCAAAGTTATCCTCGATCTCACCGAGAAATGACATGAAATCAAGCGAGCTGAGTCCCAGATCCTCACGGAAGCTCATCTCATCCTTCATATCCTCTGCTGCTACGTCACAATACTGTGCTATAAGTTTCTTAAATTCCATAACCTTATCCATCTTATTATCCTCCTGTTTTATTCAAATTCTTTATTATCTATTCTGTGATATCTGATTCTATTCTTATTACGAATCATCTATATGTTTTATTATTTCTTTGATCCGAAGCTTTATACCTGATCCATAAGATCACCGATCTTGATGTCCGGCTCGGAAATACCTTTAAAGAGTATTTTCATCATGTAATAATATAAGAGTTCCATATCCTTCTCGGTAAGCTTTACCGTCTGGTAATGATATGAGAAATTCATACCGCCGTCATCGGTATGAGATACCGTGAGGTACATCTTCTTGGTTGCTGCACCGTTTGCAAACCACTTTGAATGCATCGGTATATTTTTAAGGAACGGATTGTCCATATGTACCGGCATCGGCTGATATGTCAGATAGCAGCTTTCGTAGGTTGTATCATCCGGTGTATTGTATCGACGTTTCATTTCCTCGCGGATAAGCGCCGGATCGTAATTGCTGTGCATGTATATTCTGTTCTGAACATTCTGTATTTCATATGCGGCTGAAAGAAAATCCATGTCCGCAGGAATTACAGTTCTGCAAGGGAACATTATCGTTCTGCTTCCTCCCGAAGTCCACTCATCATGAGTTGATCTTCTGGAAATGAAATTCTCAATCGTTATATCCTCCTGTCCGTTATTTACCTTGGACAAATATGTACGGATGCCAAGAAGGAGAAGATTTGTCATCGAAAGCTGATGATTCATGCAGAAATCGATAAGTCCCTTGGTCGGTTCAGGTTCAAGTTTGTAATCCTTAACTGCAACAAAAAGCTCCTTACGTTCGATATCCGCAGCTCTGAGCTTCGGATCATTATGCTTCTTTCTTGCTTCCTCAAGAACAGCCGGTCCCTGAATATCCGAATAGAGTGGCTCTCCTAAAGCATCCAGCTGATCGTCCCAGAACTTCTTGTCCTTGGCAAAACGCTTCTCATTTCCGGCCTTCTGAAGGTCTGCCTCCAGCACCTTCTCAAAATCCGCCAGATCTGCAGGATACTCTGCTCCGAAACGGTAGTGCGTGTATAACTGCATCAGGTCATTTACCATTACGACCAGTCCGCAGGAATCTATAAGGCGGTGATCCATATGTACGAAGAAGCCATTGTAGCCTTCCGGAAGCTTAACCATCAGGAACTCACACATCGGACGATTGTCTCCGTCCAGAGTTTCATATGCCCAGTTCTGCATGATATTGTCTGCCTCTTCCAGAGTCATGCCTGTCATATCCTTAAGCTTGATATCTCTGGCATCATGCTTGATCAGATACTGTCTGATCTCACCATTTTCATCCGGCTTCGTAAATCTGAGACGAATGCATCCGTATCTCTTGATCTCAAGCTGAATACATTTCTTGAGCAGTCCGAAATCCAGTTCAGCCTTAAGCGAAGCAACTATGCTGACACCTGAAACCTGCTGTGTCTTATACTCTCTTATCCACTGATAATGCATATTCTGCGCTGCTGTGAGCGGATACTCTTTTCTCATCTTATCTGGCCCTCCATTTAAAATCACATCTCGTTTTCCTTTGATAGAGCAGACCATACTACATTCTTTTTCGGTCTACAAGCCCCCCAACGACTTAACAGACACTTCCAATAAAAGTGACCACAACATATCGAACACTATTGTTAAAACTGTTCGTTATGTCGTGGTCACTCTGTTATCATGCCACCATGCCTGATCGATTTTTTTAATATATTCAACTGTATTTTTTATGATCGATCTGTCTGTAAATGATTTTTTCCTCAATCATATTCCTTGATCTAATCTGTCAAAAAAATCCCTCAGTTTACTCTCATACATTTCAGGGTCGGTAAATGAGCAGCAGAGATGTCTTGCCTTTGGTACAAGGACAAGTTCCTTCGGTGCCCTGCATGTCTCAAAATTCATTACGGAATTACGTGGAAATACATAAGTATCATCCTCACCGTGGAAGAAAATAACCGGAACAGTATTCTTCTTAAGTGCCGCACCGACATCAGTGTCCTTCATCCTGAAGCCTGCAAAAATACGGCAGAACAGGTCTACTCGCAGCAGTAAAAGCTCGACCCAGTGAAGATGAAACCATCCGGAAGCTATATCCCTCAGCTGCGTCTTCATCGAATGAAAACCGCAGTCGGCAATTATTCCATGGACCTCCTTAGGAAGACCCTGCCCTGAAGCCAGGAGTACTGCAGCAGCTCCCATGGACTGTCCGTAAAGGTAAACCGGAAGTTTATACTTATTGATGCTTTCGATAAGCTTCAGCCAATCTATGATATCATACTGCTCCTTTGCGCCAAAGGTTATGTATTTCCCTTCACTCTCTCCGCAACATCTCTGATCTATAAATAAAAGGTCAGCGTTATTATCATGAAGATACTCAGCCATATGAGCCATGCTTCCGAAAGCGCTTCCCTTGTAGCCATGGCTCATAAGAATGATTCTTTCAGGATTCTCTGCAGGCAAATATGAGGCATGAAGCTTCAGTCCGTCGCGAGCGGTGATATAATAATCCGTCATATCCTGAGCTTCGCACCACTTCTTCGTTTCCTCGTATTCATCATTATAGAGATGTCTCGGATGATTGATCACAGTATGCTTAAGCTGAAACCATTTCTTCTTTTTTTTCTTCGACGAAGCACTGCCCTTTTTGCCACAGTAGCATATGAACCTGAAGAAGGGCCAGCCCGCCATGGTGAAGAGTGCAACGCCAGCCGCAACTATCACTGCCAGCTTTGTTTTAATCTTAACATGCTTTTTCATATCTCTGCCTTTTTCTATATGCCTGTTATTTTCGTTAGTTTTTAATTATTCAGCCAGCTGTAGTATATTATTAATCCGGCTATGTATTCTTATTATTTATCCTACTGTATATTATCTTTATATATTATCATTGATTATCTTACTGTTTATTGTCATATTCTCATCAACATTATCACAGTTTTCCAGCTGCTTGTATTATTGGAATTTCTCACAATTTATTTTCTGTCAGTATTCTTTCGCGTCACAACATATGTTATCTCAAGAAGAACAAGATTCAAAACTGCAAATATCAGAAGAAAGCCCGGCATGATTCCGATACCGATGCTCTCCTGGATAAGCCCGAATATCATCGGCATAAATGTGCTTCCGACATATGCACAGGCCATCTGAAGGCCTATGACTGCCGCACTGTATTTTTTACCGAAATTGATCGGAGCCATATGCTGAATAGCCGGATAAACAGGTCCCATACCGATTCCTGTCACAACAAAACCAACTGCTGCAACCATGTAATGTGAAACCGGAAGGAATATGAGCAGGATACCGGCCAGCTCAACAGCTATACCGATGCGTATCAGGCGTCTGTCGCCCAGCTTATTTGACACAAAGCCGGAAAACAGTCTTCCGAGCATAAGTCCGCCGAATATAAGCGAACCGAAGGAAGCGATCGTACCGTCAGAGAGCCCTTCCTTTGTTCCTGAAAAGTAGCTCGAGGTCCACAGAAAGCATGTTGCCTCGCCCGATGCATAAGAAAAGAAAGCTATAAGCGTAAATATAACTCCCGGAACCCTGAGCGTTTCCTTTATTCCTGCAGCCTCTTCCTTTTCATCCTCGGCGGTCTCACCGCCCTTATTCCAGAGAGGAAGAGAGATGATGCAGACCAGAAGTATTCCCATCTGAATATAGGCAGTCCAGCGATAGCCCTCATTCCAGCCCGCCTTCCTCAGTGCGAGCGCCATGATATTCGGACTGATCACCGCACCTACTCCATAGAAGCAGTGAAGAAAATTCATAACCGCGCCGGAATAATTATTTGCAACATAATGATTTACCGATGCATCTATGCAGCCTGCTCCGATTCCGTACGGAACCGCAAAGATAAAGAGCATATAATAGCTTTCCGAAATCGAAAAACCGATAAGCCCCAGGATTGTCAGAAATATTGAAACTATAACAATCCATTTAGTATGAAATCTCTTT
This sequence comes from uncultured Lachnospiraceae bacterium, assembly GCA_946544235.1. Lineage (GTDB taxonomy): Bacteria > Bacillota > Clostridia > Lachnospirales > Lachnospiraceae > Eubacterium_Q. The sequence continues at coordinate 15,890 of CAMNMC010000056.1, forward strand.
ATAAATCCCGGACTGAGCAGCGCGGAAATAATGGTCATGAACGATATGGTCATCGAAACATAACCCGCATAAGAAGATGGCACATCAAAAACCACATGCATCTTCGGCCAGCCTGATCCAAGCAGTGAATCCGGAAGGCCCAGACTTATAAAGATTATATAAATAACTGAAATAAGCATATTTTTTCCTTAACAGGCATGTTTGTATAAATTACTATCCCGATATATTATCTAAATCACTATCCCGGTATATTATCTTAAATCACTATACATGATACAGCAGTTTTAAAACAGACTTGCCAGTCCGTAAACTGCAAATGCCACCAGCCACGCAACCACGCACTGCATAAGTACCATGGCAGCGGCCCATTTCCCTCCGAGCTCACGTCTTACGGATGCAATCGCAGCTACACAAGGTGTGTAGAGCAGACAGAAAACAAGAAGTGCTCCTGCTGCCGCCGGTGATAGCGCTACAGCGACCCCTGCTTTGTTACCGAAGAGAACCGTAAGTGTCGAAACAACGCTTTCCTTCGCCATAAAGCCCGTGATAAGCGCCGTAGCGACCTTCCAGCTTCCGAAGCCGAGAGGCACAAATATCGGTGCTATAAATCCGGCTATTATAGAAAGCATACTGTCGCCCGAATCGGCAACCATGTGGAAGTTAAAATCAAAACTGCGCAACAGCCAGATGACTATTGTAGCAACAAATATAACCGTAAAAGCTCTCATCAGGAAGTCCTTTGCCTTATCCCAAAGAAGCCTTATTACATTTTTCATTCCCGGAAGGCGGTAGTTCGGAAGCTCCATAACAAAAGGAACCGCCTCGCCTTTAAATACAGTTCTCTTGGATATCAGCGCCGCTATTATTCCGACGATGATACCTAGAAGGTAAAGCCCTATCATGATGAGCGCTCCCCTGCCCGGAAAGAATGCCGCAGTCAGGAAGGCATATATCGGCAGCTTGGCCGTACAGCTCATGAAAGGTATCAGCATGATGGTAAGCTTTCTGTCTCGCTCCGAAGGAAGTGTACGGCTTGCCATAACGCCCGGAACCGAACAGCCGAAGCCGATCAGAAGCGGAACAATACTTCTTCCTGAAAGGCCGAGCTTTCTGAGCAGCTTATCAGTCACGAAGGCCACTCTCGCCATATATCCGGTGTCCTCCAGAAGTGACAGGAAGAAGAAGAGTATTATGATTATCGGCAGGAAGGAAATAACCGCTCCCACGCCCTCAAATATACCATTTATTATCAGCGAATGAACCGCACTGTTGACTTTCATATTTGTAAGTGCCGTGTCCGCCCTGTCAGTAAGATCTCCTATACCTTTCTCAAGAAGCTCCTGGAACCATGCTCCGATAACATTAAATGTCAGCCAGAAGATGATACCCATAATACCGATAAATGCAGGGATTGCAGTAAATCTGCCGGTGAGAATACGGTCTATCCTCTCGCTTCTCTCTCTTTCTTTACTTGCTCTCGGCTTAACTACAGTCTCTCTGACAAGCTTTTCAATAAATGAAAAACGCATATCCGCAATGGCTGCCGAACGGTCAAGCCCCCTCTCCTCTTCCATCTGAAGGATGATATGCTCAACCATTTCCTTCTCATTCTGCGTAAGTCCGAGGGCATTTATAACTCTTTCATCGCCCTCTATTATCTTGTTTGCCGCAAATCTTATCGGAATATCAGCCCTCTTCGCATGATCCTCAATGAGGTGCATGATGGCATGCAGACATCTGTGTACAGCTCCGCCATGATCATTCTCATCGCAGAAATCCTTCTTGCCGGGACTCTCCTGATATTTTGCAACATGAATCGCATGGCTGATAAGCTCGTCAACTCCTTCATTCTTCGCCGCAGAAATAGGAACGACAGGAATTCCGAGGAGTGCCTCCATATCATTGATACGTATGGAGCCGCCGTTTCCTCTGACCTCATCCATCATATTCAGAGCCAGCACCATAGGTACGTCCAGCTCCATCAGCTGCATAGTGAGATAAAGGTTTCTTTCTATATTTGTAGCATCAACTATATTTATGATGCCCTTAGGTTTTTCTTCTATTATGTACTGTCTGGAAACAATCTCCTCTTCGGTATACGGAGAAAGGGAGTAAATACCCGGCAGGTCAACAACCTCCGAATTTGGTACTCCTCGTATCACTCCGCTCTTTCTGTCAACGGTAACTCCCGGGAAATTACCCACATGCTGGTTCGACCCGGTAAGCTGATTGAAGAGTGTCGTCTTGCCGCTGTTCTGGTTTCCGGCAAGCGCAAAGGTTAGTACCGTTCCCTCCGGAAGAGGCTTCTCCTTGGACTTTTCATGGTAAATACCGCCCTCACCGAGACCAGGATGCTGTCTGTATGATCTGGTATTTGTCCTTGCCTCAGCACCCTTCAGCTCCGCCTTCTTACCCATCGCCTCTATAAGAACATCCGTATCCGGCCTTCCCGAAGTATCCTCAGTGATCTCAATCTTCTCCGCATCATCCAGCCTGAGCGTCAGCTCATAGCCATGTATCCGCAACTCCATAGGGTCTCCCATAGGAGCAAATTTGATCAGCTTCACCTCTGCCCCCGGAATAACGCCCATATCAAGGAAATGCTGCCGCAGCGCACCATCTCCTCCAACCTTTTCAATTACCACTCTTTTTCCAATTCCAAGCTCCCGCAATGTCATATCCAAGTTTCCCTCTAAACAAAACTGTCATAATCATATTTCACCAGATAATATTACAACATTCACGTTATAAATTATACAACAAAATCAAGATTTTTATCATATTAGAACACTTTCGCGAATCAGGTGTAAATATATCTCTGAAGGCGTATTTTATCTACAACTAAGTAGTAATATGCGCAGCATATTGCTATCATGAACGCAGTGAATGACACGGGACGTGAAGCGGACCACATGCATCACATTGTGATGCATGCATAATTCTGCTTGCAGAATTATGGTGCACGAAGAGGTATGCGTTTGCGTGATTCCATAAAGCTTATTGAAAAAAACCTCGCAAATTGTTATTCTATATATGATTATGACAGTTTTGTGACATTTTCTTGACAGTTTTACGGGGATACTCTCCCCCTCAAATGATATCCTATGATCAACCTATTCACAGCAGCTTTACACAGCAGCAGTACAATAAACCAACAGGGGACATTTAAAATCATAGGAGGTCAGTATTATGACAAAATTAAAATCTGTTATGCTCACAGGAGCAGTTTCACTTCTCACAGTTTCAGGTATTATATCACTTACGGCATTTGCCAATCCTGACAAAAAAGATGAGCCAACAACCGAAGGAATAACGATTGAGGCCGATGGCACCACGGAAAATGAAATGTTAGAACTGTCCGATGACGAATTTAAAGATTTCGTTGTATCAGTGAAGAGAGATTCCGATGTGGATTACAGCAAGCTCACACCTGAAGAAAAGGACGAGCTTCTTAAGATCTACGATCGTGCAGAAGAGATCATGGCAGAAATCATTCCGGATTCACTGACTGATATCAGCGAGGAGGATATCGAGAAGACACTTGATAAATACGAAGACGAGCTTGATAAGCTTTCAAAGCGTTCCACAGAGCTTGAAAAGAAGGCTGGCTGGACCGACGGAGATGCACTGGTAGTTTTCGTATCAAATATTGATGACGAAAATCTTATCAATAAGGTAGATGACCTGATCGATGATATAACAGATGCGGATATCGAGGTTATCGCAGACAATCTTCTGAACGAGCTTGATGATGAAGATATCCAGGAGATCAAGGATTTCGCAATCGATGTTCTTGATGACATTGACGAAGACGATATCAAGGAGCTTGTAAATGACGCTCTTGATGATATTGACGAGGATGCCATAAAGGATCTCGTTAATGATGTTCTTGATGATATCGACGAGGATAAGGTAAAGAACTTTGTAAATGACATTCTTGATGATATCGACGAGGATGCTGTAAAGGATTTTGTTGATGATGTTCTTGATGATGTTGACAAGGATGCGATCAACAAATTCACAAGCGAAGTACTTGACGAGATCAGTGAGATAGACGTTGATAAATTTGCAGATGATTTAGTGAAGGAACTTGATAAAATAGATGTAGATAAACTTGTTGATGATATCATCGACGAGATCAAGAATGACGACTGATCATAACTATTCTATATAATAATCTAACAAGAAGAATCTAAACGAAAGCCTGCCCATATCCGGGCAGGACTTTCGCGTATGGAGGGAACCCATGGAAAAACTGATATATGCTGCAGATGACGAACCGGATATACTCGACGTTCTCAGAGAATTTCTGACAAATGCCGGCTATAACGTGAAAACCTTCTCAACCGGGGATGAACTGCTCTCCTGCTTTAGAACCTGTCCCTGTGACCTTGCAGTACTAGATATCATGATGCCCGGCTCAGACGGTCTCACGATCTGCAGGGAGCTGAGAAAGCTTTCGGATATTCCTATCGTCATCCTTACAGCCAAGGAAAGTGAGTCCGATCAGATGCGCGGCTATATGTTCGGCGGCGACGATTATCTGGTCAAACCATTCTCTCCTTCTCTTCTTGTCATGAAGATCAAAGCTCTCCTCAGGCGTACCGGCATTGCCGATGAAAACGCTGTTGACAGACCTTTCGGCGATATCATCCTTTCGCCTTCTGTACATGATGTACTCTGCAAGGGCAAGACCGCCGGTCTTTCGATGACTGAATATGCTCTGATCGAGTGCCTGATGAATAACCCCGGAACGGCAGTTCCACGCGACAAACTGCTTGATAATGTCTGGGGCATCGATAATGATTCCGTGGAAACACGCGTGACCGACGAAACCGTCAGAAGAATAAGGCGTAAACTGACTGCTACAGGAAGCAGCGTTAAGATCACAGCTGTATGGGGCTATGGTTATAAGCTGGAGGAAACCCGATGAATAACGCACGTTTTAAAAATGTCCGTTTTAAGATTGCCGCCCTTGTAGGAGGCTCGGTTCTTCTGACTCTTTTCATAATACTCATCATCCTTCAGGTCGTTTTCGGACGTCAGACAGAAAAGAGAGCGAGGGATTCCGTAGACGCATATATATCAGGCTCGGTTCTGAACTCCGATCATCAGTACGAGCCGACAATGATCGAGCTTTCCGGCGGATTTGACAACCTGGATGAAACTCTGTCCTACTATTCAAAGCAGGAGCAGCGTATCATCAAATGGTGTAAAAACAACGATTCACCTGAGGCTAAAAGAGTAAGGCTTAATTCCAGAACATATTATGTCGGTTCAAGGACATTTGAAAACGATGCTGTTTCCAGTTTTATCACCTCGCTTGTCGGAGATGATGTGCTGAACTTCATCAGTACGGAAATATTTCCTCTCGACGAGCTTGATAAAGGAGTCACCGTCATCGCCTATGTTGATGTTACGGCAGAGCTTGTTACGATCAAAAAGATGAGTATTTTCTTTCTGATCGCTGCTCTCATAATAGGAATGATCGGAAGCGTCGAAGGCTATATGATCGGCCGAAGGCTCGAAAGAAGCCGCCTGGCCGAGAAGCAGTTCTTTGAAAATACTTCTCACGAGCTTAAGACTCCTCTCACATCGATCCGCGGTTATGCCGAAGGAATAGAAAGAGGTGTTATCACCGATTACAAGAAGACCGGTCAGGTTATAACCAAGGAAACCGAAAAAATGAGCCGGCTTATTGAGGAGATACTCCTTTCGGCCAGGCTCGACAGCGGAGCCATGCAGCTTCATAAGGAAACTCTTGATCTGAATGAGTTCGTAGAGGAATGCCTTATGCCTATGGAGGGTGCTGTTCTCAGCAGAAATCTGAATGTAGAACTGTCCCTCAGTCCATGCAGGGTTTCAGCCGATCCGGACCGTCTGGAGCAGGCGATCACCAATCTGATCACAAACGCCTTAAAATACGCAAAAAGCCGCCTCTCTATCACTCTGGAATACGGTCAGCTCAGGATGCAGAATGACTGCGAATACATCTCAGACAGTGACCTCTCTCACCTTTTCGACCGCTTCTATACCGGTGAGAACGGCAATACAGGAATCGGTCTTGCACTTGCGAAGGAGATCATTCTTCTTCATGGATGGAAGATCACCGCAGGAAGAACCTCCGATGGAATAGAATTTGTTATAGATATACGATGATCTGGTCATCGTATATTTTTTTAATAACTGAGAACCGCATTCATATTATATAAAAGTCCTCCCGGATATACATCACAGAACATTGTTTTCGCCCATTCGAAACAGAGATTTATTATTCATTCCACATTGTCACAAACCGCATATTATGGTAGTATTTTTATATGGGGTTTTGTTTTTATATAACAGGGTACTTCGTTCCTGTTATATCATCTCCCTCAGGGAGATACGGTTTTATGTTATTAAAAATATACTTTGGAGAAGGAGTATAGAAATAATGCAGAACTATATTGAAAAGGGCGGTCTAAAACGAAATATTCTTATCGTTGATGACGAACTGATTAACCGCGAGATACTGGGTAATATCCTGTCGAACGATTATGAGGTTCATTTTGCAGAAAACGGCAAACAGGCACTTGATATACTTCAGGAGAGGGAGCGCATCTACTCTCTTATTCTTCTTGACCTTCTTATGCCGGTCATGGATGGTTTTGAACTTATCGAAGTGTTAAGGGCTGACGAAAAGCTCCGTTCCATCCCTGTCATAGTTATGACATCGGAGACTGATGCCGAGGTTAAGAGCATCAAGCTGGGCGCAGCAGACTTTATCACCAAGCCTTATAATATGCCGGAAGTCATACTCGCACGTTGCGAAAGGATCATCGAACTGCAGGAGGATAAAACACTTATCCATGCTGCAGAGAAGGATCGTCTGACAGGTCTTTATACCAAAGACTTCTTTACCGAATACATCAGACAGATTGAAAAGTATACACCGGATAAGAAGATGGATGTCATGGTCATAAATATTGAGCATTTTCATCTTATAAATGAGCTTTACGGCCGACGCAAAGGTGATAAGGCTCTTATCTGCATAGCCGAAACTCTGACTAAGCTTTATTCAGATGGCAAGGGTATCAGCTGCAGGAGTGAAGCCGATTATTTCTATGTTTATGCCGAGAACACTTCGGACTTTGACACAATCCTCAAAAGACTTCTTGATGACCTCGCCGAGGCGCTCCCTGCGGCTCACGTCAGACTTCGTATGGGCATCTACACAGATGTTGATAAAACTCTCACCGTAGAGAACTGGTTAGACCGTGCGAAAACAGCCTGTGACCGTATCAGAGGCGATTACAGCAGGCATGTGGAATATTACAGCAAGGAATTCTATGAGAGATCAAAATATCACGAAAAGCTGATAACCGATATTGACGACGCGATCACAAATAACGATCTCATAGTTTATTACCAGCCAAAATACAGTATTCAGGGCGATACACCTGCCCTACGCAGTGCTGAGGCACTTATCCGCTGGAAGCATCCTGAGCTCGGCATGATCAGCCCCGGCGATTTCATTCCTCTCTTCGAGAGTAACGGTCTCATCCAGAAGCTGGACCGCTTCGTATGGAAGGAAGCTGCTAAGCAGGTCGGTGAGTGGAAGAGGAAATACAACTTTTCAGTTCCTGTATCAGTCAACGTTTCCCGTATGGATATTTATTATCCGAGACTCCGTGACAACTTCAAAGAGCTTCTCGATGCAAACGGTCTTGAAACCAATGAGCTGATGCTGGAGATAACCGAATCGGCCTATGCAGACAATGCTGACCAGCTTGTTAATGTTATAGAAGCCCTCCGAGGTGACGGCTTTATGATAGAGATGGATGATTTCGGTTCAGGCTATTCATCCCTCAACATGCTCACCACCATTCCGATCGATGCTCTTAAGATGGATATGAAATTCATCCGAAATATGCAGAAGGACGAAAAGAGCATGAAGCTTGTCGAGCTTGTACTGGACATTGCCAGATTCCTTCAGGTTCCGGTAATTGCCGAAGGTGTAGAGACCGAAGAACAGCTGCTCCTCCTTAAGGAAAGAGGCTGTGATATCATCCAGGGCTACTACTTCTCAAAGCCTGTACCGGCTGAGGAATTCACAGCATTCATCGAGAAGGAACTGAGCAGATAACATATAACAATTGAATCGGCATACAGTATAGTTAGGCTGAGAAAATTCAGTTTATATTTATAATTGATAAACACATTCACTGTCGGTATGTCATTGAAAACGAAAGGAAATAAAAATGATCACAATAGACGCATTAAAAGAATATGGTGCAAATGTTGACGAGGGGCTTTCCCGCTGCATGAATAATGAAGCGCTCTTCCTTAAGCTGGTTGCAATCATTCCGGGAGAACCAAACTTTAATAAGCTGAAGGAAAGTCTTGAGGCAGGCAATCTCGATGCGGCTTTTGAAAGCGCTCACGCTCTTAAGGGAGTTACGGGAAATCTGTCCCTCACTCCTCTCTATGATCCTCTTGTAGAGATCACCGAGCTTCTGCGAGCCCGTGAGAATATTGACTATACAGAGTTTATTGACACAATCCTAACTAAAAGAGCTACGCTTGAAGACCTGTGCAAATAACATACACTGAGACAAAACAGCTATACATCTTGTCCGATAATCAAAACTATTATCATCAATTTGAAATCATTGTGGATTTAAAAAAATAGTGTGCCGCCGGCACACTATTTTTTGTGTTAAATTATTCATATTTGCCATATAAGACAATGATTTATCAACTCTGCTTTCTTGTTGCCTCAGCCTCCCAGATCAGTTCCTCAAGAGTCACATAAAGCCTTTCCGGCTCAACCGGCTTTGAGAGGTGGGCGTTCATACCAACCTGAAGTGATCTCTGAACATCCTCATCAAATGCATTCGCAGTCATTGCTATGATAGGAACATTCTTTGCATCTTCTCGCTCAAGCCCTCTTATCCTTGAAGCTGCCTCAAGTCCATCCATCTCCGGCATACGCACATCCATGAGAACTGCACTGTAATGATAAGGCTCACTCTTATCAAACATTTCAAGAGCAATCCTTCCGTTCTCGGCATGTTCTATGATAGCTCCCTTCGCTTTGATGACTTCCTTCATGATCTCAGCATTTATAAGCACATCCTCTGCAAGAAGAATATGCCTTCCGGTAAGATCTGCCCTCTGCTTCTCACGGAAGATAGACATGTTATTCTTTCTTGCAATACGTTCAAATTCTCCGATAACATTTGATGCGAAAAGCGGCTTGGCAAGGAATCCGTCAACACCGATATGAAGCGCCTCATCCAGTATTTCATCCCAGTTGAAGGACGTCAGGATGATTATGGTCGTTTCGCTGCTGTAAAGCGCACGCATCTTTTTGGCAACCTCAATGCCGTCCATATCCGGCATCTTCCAATCGAGAAGTACAAGGTTATATGGCTCCTGCTTGGTATGTCGGATCTCAAGCATCTTCAGCGCTTCATCACCCGAGAGACATGTATCTGCCTGTATTCCGGCCTCATCAAGCACCAGTCTTGCATGCTCGGCTGCTATCTCTTCATCATCCACTACAAGCACTCTCATATCATTCAGGTTAATGAAATTACCCTGTACACTATCATGCTCGCTGTTCTTCAAAGTAACGATAACAGTGAATTCGGTTCCCACACCCTTTTCAGACTTAACCGAGATACTGCCGTTCATGATCTCAACTATATTTTTCGATATAGCCATACCCAGGCCTGTGCTGCCGTATTTATTATTTCTGCTGCTGTCTTCCTGGGCAAAAGTGTCAAATACCTTCGGAAGGAACTCCTCATCCATTCCGATACCGGTATCTTTGATCACAAATCTGATGGTCGACTGATCCTCAAATACCGCTGTCCTCTCGACCGTGAGAAAAACAGTTCCCGGTGCATCGGTAAACTTGATCGCATTGCTGAGAATATTGATCAGCACCTGCTTCAGCTTCATATCATCACCGATATAATAATCAGAAACTCCGCCGATCACCTTGCACTCGTATTTCAGCCCCTTATCGCTGCACTGGGTCATTACCATAACATTGATCTGCTCGAGCATAGCCCTGAAGGAGAAATCCTCTTTCCTGAGGATCAGTCTGCCCGACTCGATCCTGCTCATGTCAAGAATATCATTTATAAGTCCGAGAAGATGTCTCGCGCTCTCACCTATCTTCTCCAGATACCCCCTGGTCTCCGCATCGAGATTATCCTTTTTAAGTGCCAGACTGTCCAGACCGATGATCGCATTCATCGGTGTTCTGATCTCGTGGCTCATACTTGAAAGGAATGCTGTCTTCGCTTCATTCGCCTTTACTGCAGCTTCAAGCGCCTCACTGAGAGCCTGATCACGCTTTTCGGTTATATCCGAAATAAATACGTAGTAGAGTCCGCCATAATTCTCCGACTCTGAATAATGCCCGTAATCATCTATCCAGCGGATCTGTCCATCCTTGCGGATGATACGGTACTCGACATGATCGACATAATCATCGCTTTTTCTTATCTGATCCGCAACAGAATCCTCAACAGAGTTCACATCTTCCGGATGAAGCATACCTCTGAAGCTATTTCCGGTATAAGCCTTGAAATCCTCCAGGTCATCACAGCCGAATATCCTTATGGCAGCATCATTCACATACAGCAGTTCCTCATTGATATCCGCCTTGTATATAAAGAAGCCGCCGGGCATATGGCTGCCCATCTCCTTGACTATCTGTATACTGTATTCATTTAATTCAAATCCTTTTCCAAACATGTAATACCTCAATACAATTCTTTAATACTGTTTTTCGTAACCAATCTCACTCTGTAATAGCCATTATGATTTATATAACCGATCATATTCTTGCTACGGTTTTATCAGACTCTCCAGAGTTTCATAAAGTACATCCGGCTGAACCGGTTTAGACAGATGTGCGTTCATTCCTGCCTGCAGAGACCTCTGTACGTCCTCATCAAATGCATTCGCTGTAAGTGCGATTATAGGAACCTCTTTTGCGTCTGCCCTGTCGAGATTTCTTATACGCTTTGTAGCTTCAAGTCCGTCCATTTCAGGCATTCTCATATCCATAAGAATCGCATCGTAGTAGCCCTGCTCGCTCGCTTCGTATTTTTCCAGAGCCACACGGCCGTTTTCAGCAAGTTCAACCTGCATCTCCCTCATTTCAAGGACCATTATCATAATCTCTGCATTAACCTGCATATCCTCAGCAAGGAGTATCTTCCTGCCCGACAGGTCCGCCCTCTTTCCGGCAAGTTTTCCGGAAAGTCCCTTCTTCCTCAGTGCTGCTTTGAACTCCTCTATTACAACAGTTGCGAAAAGCGGTTTCGGAATAAAGCTGTCAACTCCGGCACTGAGTGCCTCCTCAAGAACGTCATCCCACTTATATGCCGTAAGTATGATGATCGCCGATTCATTTCCGACTATCTTTCTGATCTCTTTTGTTGTTTCAATGCCATCCATATCTGGCATCTTCCAGTCAACAAGTATGAGATTATACGGCGTCCTTCTTGCATGTTTCACCTTGACCATTTCAATAGCCTGCTGTCCCGACATTGCGATCTCAGCGACTATACCTGCCTTCTCAAGAACAAGCCTTGCATGCTCGCACGCAACCTCATCATCATCTATTATAAGTACGCTCATCTGATCAGGTCGGATTTCAATATCATTATCTCCCTTTTGTGTTCTGTCAGAGTCGGAAAGTGTAATTGTTACGGCAAACTGAGTGCCTTCACCCTTTTTACTCTTAACATCGATATTGCCGTTCATAAGCTCAACGATGTTTTTGGTTATGGCCATTCCAAGACCTGAACTTCCGTATTTGTTAGTGGTTGAAGCATCCTCCTGTGCGAAGGTATCGAAGAGATGCGGCATAAATTCTTCGCTTATACCGATTCCTGTATCCTTGATCTCAAAACAAAACGTCGACTTATTATCAAAGCCTGCAGTCTTTCTGACCTTCAGTTCCACGCCGCCCTTATCGGTGAACTTAACCGCATTTCCGAGAATATTAATAAGCACCTGGCGAAGCTTGAGCCCGTCACCGATATAATAGTCATCCACATCACCACTTATATGACACTGGTAGTCGATGCCCTTCTCCTGGCACTGACCGCTGAACATTGTATTGATCGACTCAAGGAGTTCAGGGAATGAGAACTCCTCATTCTTTATAACCATCCTTCCGGATTCGATACGTGACATATCGAGAATATCATTTATCAGTTCCAGAAGATGATTAGCCGACTCGCCGATTTTAACAAGATATTCCTTTGTTTTCTCCGGCGTTTCCGGATCATTCAGGGCGATGCTGTCCAGACCGATGATAGCATTCATAGGCGTTCGGATCTCGTGGCTCATATTTGACAGAAATGCAGTCTTCGCCTTATTGGACTGTTCAGCCGATGCAAGAGCGTCACTGAGGAGGGCATTGATATGAATCTTCTCCTCCATCTCCTGCTCCCTGGCTCTCGTTTCTGCCTCCGCAGTTTCCTTCTCAAGTACGATCTTGGAATTTCTCTTTATCTGGTGGATTATAAAAATGAACAGAACCATAAGGCAGGCCGCCATGATCAACGTCTGGAGTATACTCCTCAGAATGATACCCCTCGTAATAGAGCTGATCTCATCACTGATAACACTCTCTCTGACAAGATAGGTAAGCATCCAGTCAGTCCCTCTTACCGGCTCATAGCTGAGGGTTTCTGTGATATCGCCGTATGTGAAAGAAACCTCGCCGCTTATGCCACCTTCGAATTCCGAAAGAAACTTATCATATGTATAATTGTCATCAAAATCAGCCTTCTTCATGGCATCCAGAAGATTATCCTCCGAAGCAAGGCCTCCGAGAATGGTATTGCTGAGTGCCACACCTTCCTGCGTATAAATATTACAGAAGGTTGCATCATCCTCACTTGACTCCATGGAAACACCGGAAAGCATCTCGTTCATATCGATCTCCATGAAGCAGATCTTGAGAGTTTCACCGCAGAAAGGAATATCCACAGGAACGGCTATAACAACCTTCTTATCGAGGCTCTTGAGATTCAGTATGGATATCTCCGGCTCAGTTAGATTGATATGATCAAAAGAATAATCGGAAATATTATCCTGCATACCGAGCGAAGTATAAATAAGCCCATTCGTATCTACAAAGGCGAACTTCTCCAGCTTGTAGAGCTTCTTCATCCTGGCCTGATAATTCTGAAGATGAGGAATATCACTTTTATCTTCATCCGTCATCAGAGCAACCGCAACATCTATAACCTCTATATTTCTGTTAAGGTTATTCTCTACAACCTGCTCACGTCTTCCGGCAAGCTCATCGAGATAAAGGCTGCTGACCTTCTTTACAGCCCTCTCCGTATCCGTCGAAGCTCTCTGACCCATAAATATTGTTCCGAAAACCATGATCACAATAACTATTAATCCGGCAACCACATACGCAGCTACCGATGTTTGTTTATGTTCTTTGTCCAAGACTACCCCTCCCCGAAATATCATCTTATATAGTCATAAATACCTCATAGAACCCTCTCAATATGTGCGATCCTTATTTGCAACCGGAATGCCTAAGCTTATAAATAACGAAGCACAGCATATATGTCACCGGATATGCAATAACAACTGTTAATGCGAAATTGATCACGCGTCCGGCGCCTGCCCTTTCCAAAAGAAACTGGCACAGAACAACAACTGTAAAATGTATAATATAAAAAAGATATGAAATCTTCGAGTTAAAGCTGCTGAAACGGCCCGTAAAGTCCAGATGATCATGTCCGATAGTGATAAGGGCAAGGATACCGGTCGGAAGAGACGCATACCAGCAGATATTATTCAGTATTTCATAGTCCTCAACGTAGATAAAAAGAACCATGTTCAGTGCAGTCGTTATGATAAAAAACGCTGCCCACAGCCATTTAAGCCTCGCCAGCTTCGCGACAAAATCCTGATCACTGAAAAAACAGTAGCCCAGAAGAAATACAGCAAGGAAAGTCACAAGTGGCTTACCTCCCGTCCTGATATCAAACGCAGCGACTGCCACTACTCCCAGAATAATGCCAAGAAACCTGAACCCGGCTTTATTCTTTATATTAACTATATTTATTTCTCTCCTGCCTTTCTCAGTATCACTTCCACAGATCCTCCCTTTTTTCTCCTGTACTATCTCCTCAGATTCATTTATGTTCTTATTTCCTGATACTAGTTTAATCAGGATAATAAAAACACATGACACCAGTGAAATTATGATCAATACAGCAAGGAACCACAGATGAGCTAAGCTGAATCCTCCGTCATAACCTGTAAGATCGGTAAACTTTGTGAAGAACACCGAATAGTGTTCAAAGAAGCTGCCGTCATAACCATTATGCGTTTTGTCGGCAATATATGTAAGAACAGGTACCAGAGTGAGAGTACCGACAAGAAGCGGCAGACCAAGTCTTACCAGACGTTCCTTTATAAACCTGCCGTAGCCTCTTTTCCTCAGTGAGTAGGATGCCGACACTCCCGCCAGCAAAAACATAAGAGGCATAAACCATGGACTGATAAAGGTAACTATCGCCGCAAAAGCCTTATTCTCGCCGAGATGAATATAATTCGCCTCATCCCAGCTATTGTAAGCCATTGCAGCATGGTAAAATATCAGAAGCGATACCGTCAGCCACCGCAGATTATCAACATAATTCACTCTGTTTTTCATGAAAATCACCCTAAAATCATACAAAATACCAACCAATAGTATTGTATCATATAAAAAAAAGCAGTTCTACATTAATATTCTTCAAGAAATTTTGCATTTTCCATATGTTTTGTGGTATAATCCTTTTGGTCTGACGAAAATTAAGAAAAAATTTATATTTGAAGGATAAAAGATATTAAATATTTGGAGGAAACAAATGGATCTTTTTGCAAAATGCTTCGAGCCTTCACAGGCTGATATGGCTCGTGAATCGGGGATCTACCCGTATTTTCACGCATTGGAATCAAGACAGGACACTGAAGTTATCATGGAGGGCAAACGCCGCATCATGCTTGGCTCAAACAACTATCTTGGTCTCACAACACACCCTGAGGTTATCGAAGCCGGAATCAAAGCTTATGAACAATACGGCTCAGGTTGTTCCGGATCACGTTTTCTGAACGGAACACTTAAGCTCCATATAGAACTTGAAGAAGCTCTTGCCAGATTCCTCGGTAAGGAAGCTGTTCTGACTTTCTCAACAGGCTTCCAGTCAAATCTCGGAATCATCAGTGCGCTTGTCGGTCTCGGCGATTATGTAATCATGGACAGAGAGAACCACGCAAGTCTCTATGACGCATGTCGTCTCTCTTTCGGTAAGATGCTTCGCTTTGGTCATAACGATATGGAAGACCTCGAGAAGAAGCTTCAGGCTGTTCCTGAAAATGCAGGCTGTCTGATCGTTACTGACGGTGTCTTCTCTATGGGCGGTGATATCGCAAACCTTCCTGAGATCTGCAGACTTGCCAGAAAATACGGTGCACGTGTTATGGTTGATGATGCACATGGACTCGGTGTTATCGGCAAGGGCGGTCGTGGTACAGCAAGCTACTACGGACTTGAGGACGAAGTTGATATCTACATGGGAACCTTCTCAAAGTCACTTGCATCACTCGGTGGTTATATGGCTACCTCAGCAAGAGTTGTTGATTACGTAAAGCATTGCTCACGTCCATTCATCTTCTCTGCTTCAATCACACCTGCAAGCTGTGCTTCTGCACTCGCAGCTCTTAAGATCCTTGAAGCTCATCCGGAGCTCCCTGAGACTCTTCAGTCAAGAGCACTGTTTATGCGTCAGAAGCTTAAGGAAGCAAATATACGTATGCGTGAATCAAACGGTGAACGCGTACCTATCATTCCGATCTATACATATGAGCTTATCCCTACACTTACTGTTACCAAGGCTCTTTATGATCGTGGAGTATATGTTAATTCATCTATCCCACCTGCAACAGCACCTGGTGAAGCTCTGATCCGTACCAGCCTCATGGCTACACATACAGAGGAGCTTATCGATGAAGCTGTAGGAATTATCGGTGAGGTTCTTCACGAGCTTCATATCGGAGAATAATATAGTCCTGTTCTGAGAATTCCAGAAAGCGGACACAAAGAAAACGAACCATTTCAGTCTAATGCGAAATGGTTCGTTTTTTTTGTATAACATATGCTGATTTCCTATCCCTCTGCCTCTGCATTGAGATATTTTCTGAGTATTGCTTCAAGCTCTGCAGGCTCGATAGGCTTGGACAGATAATCATCAAAGCCTTCCGAGAGATACATCTCTCTGACGCCTGAGATTGCATTTGCGGTAAGTGCTATCACCTCTGTTTTATCCGAAATAAGCTTACGCGCTTTGATCTCTCGCAGCACCTCGATACCATCCATCTCCGGCATCATATGATCCAGAAAGATGATATCATACTCTTTCTCAGACAGGACCTGGAGCGCTTCCTTTCCGGAGCCCACCATATCTGCCTTGATTCCGAAGAGTCCAAGCAGTTTTCCTGCAACCTTCAGATTCATCTTGTTATCATCAACAACAATAACTCTGGCATCAGGTGCACTGAATTTCTCTTCCTGATCATCCTTTTCAGCCTGCTTATGAGTTCTCTTTTTGTAATCGCCCATAGGCTCGGAATTCTCAACCTTCTGTGGCAGAACGAAACTAAAGGCTGAGCCCTGATGATAGACACTCTTCACCTCGAGCTGACTGTCCATCTTACTTAAGAGGCCTGTAACTATAGAAAGACCCAGTCCGGTTCCTTCAATAGTTCTGTTGTGGATCAGATCAACTCTCTTAAATGATTCTGTAAGAACTCCGATGTCCTCTTCCTTGATACCGATACCTGTATCAATAACACTGACAGCTATCATAGCTGTACCATCCGTCTCGCTTTCCTTCTTTACAGAAAGCGTCACACTGCCCTTTTCGGTATATTTAACAGCATTGGTAAGAAGATTTATTATCACCTGTTTTATGCGGATGTCATCGCCTCTGAGTGTCTTCGGAAGTTTTTCATCCGCATCAATGATAAGTTCAAGTCCTTTGGTCTTAGCCCTCTCAGAGATCGTATTTTCAAGATCATATATCAGAGTTGCCGTCTCATAATTCACCGGCTCTATCTCCATCTTACCATCTTCAATCTTAGAAAAGTCCAGAATGGAATTAATGATCGACAGAAGTGTTCTTCCCGAACTCTTTATATTCTCGGCATATTCCTTTATCTGAGGTTCACTGCTCTCACGCAGGACCATCTCGTTCATACCAAGGATAGCATTGATAGGAGTCCTTATCTCATGTGACATCTGTGCAAGGAACGAACTCTTCGCTTCATTAGCCGACTCGGCTGCAGTCTTCTCAAGCTTAAGGATCTCTGCCTCCATCTCCTTCTGGCGTTCCTTCAGCTTAAGTGTTTCGAGCTTCTTGGTCTCGAGTGTATTATCCTCAGTTCTCAGCTGGTAACCTGTTCTTCTCTTGCCAGCATATAGGTGGCTGACGGTTATCTTATAACTGATATCATTTCTTGTAACGTAAAAATATGTCGAATCGCTGCTCAGCTGAAGTTTGTCCACGCATCTGATTATTTTGGCAAAGTTTTCGTTATTCTCCGGAAGAACCTGATCAACGTAGAGATCAGCTAATTCAGGGAGGCACTCAAGTGCCGGATCCGTACATCCGAGATATCTCATCTTCATATCAAAACTCACGAAGCCGATGCTTCCGTTTTCGGACAAACTGGTTATCGCCGTCTCCGTTATATCATACAGGTTGATACGGCTCATGATTATGAGGAAGATCACCTGTGAGAACAGATATGATGCCGGAAGAAGCTCCAATGCCGGATTAAACGGTTTACCGATAATAAATGCCAGCATGATTACCATATAGACTGTAAGAAGAAGTATCGAATTGGTCCTTGATATATTCTTCCTGGTCAGACTATAGATGATCACGGACAGGTTTGCGATCAGATAGAGGGCTATCATCGCATAGTAAACCGTATGCGCCGGTCCGTATTCTTTAACAAGGTATGATACACCATGATACTGTTTCAGCTCGACGCTCTTATACATCAGGCCGTTGCTTGAGGTATTGATCGCTATAAAGAGAAGTACCGATCCTATCGACATAAGGGTACCGGTCACAAGCTTAGGTATCTTCAGCTTACAGAAGTTGATAACGTAGAGGAAGAAGAAAACCTCAAGGAAGCAGCCATCCAGATATTCGATGGCATTGGCCAGGATAGCTTCGCTTTCATTCGTTGCCATGGCAACAGAAAGATACCCCAGATTGATGATAGGGATAAATACAAAGATTATCGGAAAATGAACCGATATACCTCTCCTCCATCGAAGGACAAATACTGATGATAAAAGAACTGACAGAATTACTGTCGCATGAAAATAAATTATCATAACTTCTAACCTCTTCTCCAACCGGCGGCTTCTCCGACCAACGGATTACTCACCGCCAAGCTTCCTGCATATCTCTTCATACTTCTTGATGAAGTCTTCGGCATCCTTGTAAATAAAGTCCGTATTACCGGCTTTTGCCGCAAACTCATGCTTCTTCGCTCTCTCACTGAAGTCTTTCATTCCTACAGTTGCCATAGAGCTTTTGATAGTATGTGCATCTATCTCATAAGCCTTGATATCTCTCGCTTCAAGGCTCTTTCTCATTCTCTCGGAACGAACCATACACTCCCTTGCGAGATCCCCTAATATCTCAGCCAGGAGTTCTTCATCTCCGCCACAGTATTTAAGTGCCGTATCATAATCAAGCCCTTCGATAGCAGAGAGTCTGTCTCTTATCAACCCGAAACCTGCATCTTGCGATTCCGATGCGGAATTAATATCAACAGCATTTATAGATGCCTTAGTTTTCTGTGCATCTGTACCGCCTGCCTGCGATGACGCAGCCCCCTCGAGCACCTTCTCTGCCGGAAGAAGTCTCTTCACAGTTTCTTCAAGCAAGCCCGAATCAAGCGGCTTTGTCAGATAGTCATCAAAGCCTTCGCTGATATACATCTGACGGCTGCCGGCTACTGCATTTGCCGTAAGAACAACCGCTCTGGTATCCTTATTAAGTGAATCCGCATCCTCTCTGATCATATGAAGCGTCTCTATACCATCAGGTGCAGGCATCATATGATCCAGAAGGATAAGATCGTATTTCTTCTCCTTACAAAGCGAGGCAGCGCGGTTACCTGTACTGCAAAGATCCGGAACGATACCGTTCTTCTTCAGGAAGAGCTTAACTATCGTAAGATTTGACTGGTTATCATCAACCGCAAGGATCTTCGCATCAGGCGCAGTAAAGCCGACTGCTCTGTTATTAGATTCCTGATAGATCTTATGCTCCATAAAGTCACTCTTGAGCAGCTCATTACTATTATATTTCACAGGGAGCTTAACCCAGAACTCGGAACCGACTCCGAATTCACTTTCAACTCCAAGCTCTCCGTTCATGGAATCAACTATACTCCTGACAATCGCAAGACCAAGGCCTGTACCCTCAATACTTGCATTGGACTTAATATCAGCTCTTGAGAAGGCCTCAAACAGATTCCCCTGGTCCTCCTTGCGGATTCCTTTACCTGTATCCTTTACACTCAAGTTAAGCATATAACCATCGTCTGTATATTCTCCGCCTATCTTAAGCGTAATAGTTCCCTTCTCGGTATATTTAACTGCATTATTCAGGAAGTTGATAAGGATCTGTCTGATCCTCACCTCGTCACTTATCACCTCATTCGGGACCTCTCCTGTTACCTCGACGTTCAGTTCAAGCGACTTCTCTTCCGCCCTTTCATTAACGAGCGATATGACATCGTAAAGCATTTCAGACATAAGAAAATCAACCTCTACGATCTCAAGCTTTCCGGCCTCGATCTTGGAGAAGTCGAGTACGTCATTTATGAGACTGAGCAGCATCTTGCCTGAATTTTTGATATTTCTTGAATACTCATCGATTGCTTTATCCGTATTTTCCCTGAGTATCATCTCGTTCATACCCAGGATGGAATTGATCGGTGTTCTGATCTCATGCGACATACTTGCAAGAAATCTGGTCTTGGCCTCAGACATATCGATTGCACGCTGTTTCTCCATATTTATCCTTCTGAGATCGTGTACCTGCTGAATAACGATGAAGGTCAGAAGGCACCCCAGTCCGAAAACTATAGGAACGGACTGTCTCATAGACGACGTGGTGATAAAAATAAAGAAAAGCTCCATCACGCACCCACTGAGGAAGAATAAAAAGCCAATACAGGTAAAGCGATATGTGGAAGTGTAGCCCTTGACAGCATCAACTATAATGATTGCTATTCCGACTATTGCCAAAAATGCAAGTGTGGCATTGGCAGGAGTACGAACCTTATAGAAAGGCACGAGCCCCGTGAAATGAAGCACCGGCCACACGACAGCATTCAGAATTGCAACCAGCATCACGATTGACATTATCTTGTTATATCTGCCTCGCAGGAGTGCTGAAAAATAGATAAAAAGCGCAAGCGGCATCATGAAGCAGGCCAGATAATTCAGAAGCCCGCTCATATGATGAACACCAATAATAAGTGAACAGATAGATGAATCCGTAAGTAACCAGGTCGCGATGATAAAGATGCTCAGCGCACCGTATAACATGTCGATCCTCTGCTTATACATCAGTCTGAGTACAATACTTACAACAAATGCAACTAAAGAAAAGATCAGTATGATAAATGAAATGATAAATGATGTTCCGGACACCTTTAACATATGGCTGAGAGCTCCGGAACGTGTACTGATAAACATCTCCGGAATATCCTTATCAATATCCTGTACGGCAAATCTCTCTATCACTATCTCGGTGCCGGAATCAGACTCCATAAGCGGTACGGCAAAGAGGAATTTCTTGAACGAACCACCCGGAATATCTACATCTCTTTCTTCGACAAAATCCTTTCTGAGCTCGCCGTTTATATATACCGAAACATCCTTACGGGTATCGAAATACAGGTATTCATTATTCTTTATATTCTGTGGAAGAGTTGCTCTGATAGTCTGATTATCCTTGTCCTCATGAACAACGGTCCAGTCCTTGACATACTGAAGTGCTTCTTTTTCAAAGGCTTCCTTACGATTTATCAAACCATAATAAATAAAAATAAAGGCATTAATGACCATGAAAATAAACAGCAGCATCTTAACTGCCGTCATGCCTCGTTCATTTTGCCTTTTCTTTTTATCGTTCATGTAATCCCCCTGCACTATGACCGAATAAGAAGTCATCTACGGATTATGTCTGATTATTCTGAAATTTCGGATAACCATCCGATAGGTGATAGAATTATATCATATTTCCACACCTCTTTATACTATTTTTTGCTGAAAACACATCATCACGAACCCGTTGATTCATTTTAACTTAAACATCCTGTTCTTATAATTCTAGTCTATTTATTTTGTCTCATTCTTGTCGTCAGGTCTGTATTTACCACTGGTAATTATTTTATGCAGCATCAGCAAATAGAAAACAAACTGAAGTACCGCAAATACACAACCTATCGGATATGCGACCTCCTTCTTTATGCCGAAGCCTTCGCTCGCCATAAGTATGTAGGTCAGGCTGACCGCCGACATGAAGGCCGCCGGCATGGCTGTGACAAGAGAATACCACTTATGCTCTCTGGTTTTGATCAGATAAACCGTTGCCACCCACAGAGTGATCATTGCAAGCGTCTGATTGCTCCATGAAAAATATCTCCAAAGGACGTTGAAGTCCAGCTGAGTCAGCAGTGCTCCAAGCCCCAGCAAAGGAAGTGTTATGATAAGGCGGTTCTTAAGCTTCTTCTGATCCAGATGAACCACCTCGGCAAGTATCAGTCTCGCCGAACGGAAGGCTGTATCACCTGAGGTTACAGGACATGCAACAACACCGACTATAGCAAGAACGCCGCCCACCGTGCCAAGCATTCCCTTGGAAATATCATAAACCACACCTGACTGACCATGAGCTGATATAGCATCAAAGAGACCGCCTGTAACACCATAAAATGCAACGCCGCCTGCTGCCCACACAAGAGCTATTACGCTTTCAGAAAGCATCGCACCATAGAAGATCTTTCTACCCGCCTTCTCTGAGGTGATGCATTTTGCAACCAACGGAGACTGTGTGGCATGGAAACCTGATATGGCGCCGCATGCAACAGTAACAAACATGTATGGCCAGACCGGAAGTCCCTGCGGATGCAGATTGGACAGGCTTATCTCAGGAACAGTATATCCTCCATGCACTATACCGAACAGAATACCTGCTGCCATTGTGATCAGCACAACGCCGAAAACAGGGTACAGACGTCCGATTATCTTGTCGATTGGAAGCAGTGTGGCAAGTACGTAGTAAAGCAGTATTATTACGATCCATACCTTTGCATTCATAAAGTCCGGTGTCAGCTTAGCAAGAAGTGCCGCAGGACTGGTAACAAAAACCGTACCGGTGAGCAGAAGAAGCAGAACCGAAAAGGCACGCATGATCCATTTTAATGCAGGTCCGAGATAAATTCCCGAAAGCTCTGCTATCGATGCACCGTCATGACGCTCGGAGATCATACCACTCATGAAATCATGAACGCCGCCTCCAAGAATCGCTCCAAAAATGATCCAGAGAAATACAACCGGTCCGAAGCAGGCTCCCATGAGCGCACCAAAGATGGGACCGGTTCCTGCGATATTCAGAAGCTGAACGAGGAAGGCCTTCCATGTCTTCATCGGAACAAAATCCACTCCGTCTTCCTTCGCAAAGGCCGGAGTTATCCTGTCATCCGGTTCGATCACCTTCGCCACGAACCGTCCGTAAAATATATAACCCAGTATTAAAACTGTGAATGCGCAGATTAATGAAATCATAGTCTCCCTTCCTTCCTTGCTTCAATTGTCAACGACTGCTCCTGGTGATAATTCGTACCAGTCAATAAAATCACCCCATTACCAGTCTTAAAATAATATATGATGATTGTGAAATGATATTTTCTATCTATTGTTTTATGATGATCAATCGGCTTTTCGATTTCGCAGTGTGATTATTGAAAGTATCTTCGCCAGAATATACGCCGATATGATCGTAAATGCATATGTCAGTCCAAGATATAACACATCAGACATAGTTCCTTCCGGTCCTCCCGGCAGGTTCCATCTGTATACATCATGGATCAGATATATCTCATAAGTGAAGCTTCCAAGAAATCTCAGCACAGGATTTCCAAACTCAAGCTTCAGGTTGACAAGCAGCATTATGAACATGAAGATCATGCAGAGTATCAGCTGCACTATAAGTGTCAGAAGCTTCTCCGGATAGCCCGGGTGTCCCGGCCATTCCTTGTAATAACCAAAACCTGCCTCAACATATTCCTGTAAAATAAACCATCCGACGAAGATCAATAATGAAAGCGGAAGCAGTACCTTCCATCGTCTCACCATAAAGGTTTTAACCCGGCTTTCATATTTTGCAAACAGTATTCCCATGATGAAGATAAGTGTTGTGTTATACCACCACTCACCCATAAACCAGTGCCCTCTGATCTTTGTTGTATCATGACCCAGAAGAAGCGCCGCGATCACGAGTATCGTCGTGAATACGGTCAGCAGGCAGATCGCTTTACGTTCCGACCCCGCCTTCCTGAAGCACAGATAAAACAACGTATAGAGAACTGTCAGCTCAACTATGAACCATGCATTACTGTTTAACAAAGTGAAACCAACCAATGAAGTAACAATGTCAAGTGCATTACTGACTTTACCTTTCGAGACAAAGATCAGATAGATTATATTTGTGACAAAGAACGGAATCAGTATCTTCGGAAGTCTCTTTCGTAACATTCCTTCCAGATAGTTTTCTTTCGTCTTATAGCTCTTAAACAGTCCAAATCCCGAAAAGAAAAAGAATACTGACGTACACAGAATACCGAAGGAATTCCATGCGGTCACAGGTCCCTTATCTATCGCTCCGTAATTACTTATCCTCTGCACCATATGATGAAGTATGACCATAAGTGCTGCAAAAACCTGCATCGCCTTGGCCTGCCCCAGACTCCATGCCTCACCAGAGGATTCCTCAGTTCTTCGCACCTTCGCCCCGGCAAAAAGTATTGTGAAAATGATTATAGGAAATAAAACTAATAAAATATCTGACATATAACTAAAACGTTTTCCCCAAATAGTGCTACATCATTCTGTACTCAAACATCTCATATTCAAGCTTTGACCCTTCATTGATCTCCGGCGGGAGCAAAGCTCTCGCAACACATTTAAGATCATTTTCCGGTGCGGAAATATTTCTAAGATAAGCATAATCACCATCAAGTTTTTCAACTATATATTCAATTCTATCCATTATTTTTCTCCCTTTTCCCAACAAATACTTCTTTTTCACTATATCACTAAAGCATCAATTACAGCTTCGTCGTCCACTGCGAGCAGTCCCAGACATCGGTCGCAAGCCCTTCATAGAATTCCGGTTCATGGCAGACCATGATGATACTGCCCTTATACTCATTAAGTGCCCTCTTAAGCTCGTCCTTTGCATCCTGATCCAGGTGATTGGTAGGCTCGTCGAGAACAAGGAGGTTGGACTCTCTGTTGATAAGCTTGCAGAGTCTGACCTTGGCCTGCTCTCCACCAGAAAGCACCTTGCACTTACTCTCGATATGCTTTGTTGTAAGGCCGCATTTGGCAAGTGCCGCACGCACCTCGTACTGTGTAAATCCCGGAAATTCGCCCCATATCTCCTCGATACAGGTAGTATCTATATTTGGAGACATCTCCTGTTCAAAATATCCTATTTCCAGATAATCTCCTCTGTTAGTTGTTCCCGAAACAGGCTTGATCAGTCCCAGCAGGCTCTTCAGAAGTGTAGTCTTGCCGATACCGTTCGCACCGGTCAGGACTATCTTGTCATTTCTCTCCATGCGGAAATTGATAGGCTTCGAAAGAGGCTCGTCATAACCGATCACAAGATCGTTTGTCTCGAAAATAACCTTTCCGGAGGTTCTTGCCTCCTTAAAGTTAAACTCCGGCTTCGGTTTCTCATAAACCTTCTCGATCAGTTCCATGTTGTCCAGCTTCTTCTGGCGCGACATGGCCATATTTCTCGTCGCTACTCTGGCCTTGTTTCTCGCAACGAAATCCTTAAGCTCGGCAATCTCCTGCTGCTGGCGGTTATAAGCTGCCTCCGCCTGAGATTTCTTCATCGCATATACTTCCTGGAACTTATCATAATCACCTGCATAGCGTTCCAGCTTATGCGTATTTCCGTCCATATGATAAATGATATTTATAACCGAATTAAGGAAAGGTATGTCGTGGGAAATAAGAATAAATGCGTTCTCATATTCCTGAAGATACCTTTTCAGCCATGTGATGTGTTCCGCATCCAGATAGTTTGTCGGCTCATCCAGAAGGAGGATGTCAGGCTTCTCGAGGAGAAGCTTGCCGAGAAGTATCTTGGTCCTCTGGCCGCCGGAAAGCTCCGTAACATCACGATCCAGTCCAAGATCCAGAAGTCCGAGAGCCCTCGCGATCTCCTCGATCTTCGAATCGATCAGATAGAAATCGTGATTTGTGAGAAGCTCCTGAATGGTTCCGACCTCATCCATAAGGCTTGTCATCTCATCTTCATTGGACTCACCCATCTTCATATAGATCTCATTCATTCTCTCTTCCATGGCGTAGAGAGGTTGAAAAGCACTCGCAAGGACATCCCTTATGGTCATGCCCTTCTCCAGCACTGCATGCTGATCCAGATAACCTGCCTTGACATTTTTAGACCATTCGATCTTTCCCTCGTCCGGCATCAGCTTGCCCGTGATTATATTCATAAAGGTGGACTTTCCCTCTCCGTTCGCTCCGATAAGTCCGATATGTTCACCCTTCAGCAGTCTGAAGGATACGTCGTCAAATATAGCTCTGTCGCCAAAGCCGTGTGTTAAGTGTTCTACGTTTAAAATACTCATATTTCAGTCTCCAAATCTTATGCTGTTTATCCGTCATACCGTCTTCTCAGCGACGATTATGCAATTGGAATCCGGATAGATATCCGGCTCGAGTGTTACCTTAGGTCTGAGATGCTCAGGATATCCCGGTTCCAGAAAAGCATCCGCTCTAAGCACCTTCGCACCCAGACGCTCCAGAACCTCCCTGTATTCAGTGATGGTATAATATCCAAACTGCTCCTGTACCTCATGACTGTAGGACTCCTGCCCCCAGGTATAGGTATAGAGGAACTCTCGTATAAAGTCAGTACATGCGCTGACCTTTTTCTCAGCCTCATTTACCACGATCTTCTTATCCTCGATATCTCTGAGGCCTTCAAAATCACGCATATAATTCTTAAAGAACTCCAGTCCGCTGTCCTCTTTAAAGGTTACCGTGATAATTCCCTGCTGATCAGCCGGAAAGCTTCTCACACCGTCACGTATGATCAGTCTTCCGCCCGGAGCGAGCGAATCAAAAGCATTTTTAAGAGCCTTCTCTACCACGGAAATATTGAACCTGCCCTCATCCGTCATTGTATAGGAATATATCTCATGAATGATGGATGAAAAAATAATACTGTCAACCTTACCGGTCTCACCGCCGACAAGTATCGGACCATCAACAAAATTATGACGTTCAACCGTCCAGTGATGGCCTTCGGCCTGTTTCTTTTTGTTAAGCACCGAGATTACATTTTCGGAAATATCGGTGCCAATCACTGTTTTACCCGGATATTTTTCTTCCAGAAGATCCAGCAGCACTCCGCCGCCGCTTCCGACATCAACCACCGTCTGACCGACAACATGGTCGATTATCGTATTCTTCGTGGATTCCTCCGAAGCATTCATGGTAGCAAGATATTTATCCTCGTTATTCAGGCGGTCGAACTCATCTCGCCTGAAGCCGAACATATCATAGAGAACTGTGATGCTTTTTTCGAAGGTCAGGAGACCGCTTCTCTCTGCCTCAACACAGAATTCTATCAGCTTTTCACAGACCTTTGAGAAAGCAAGATCAACAAGTATCGCACTGCCGTTTTTTCTTGCGGTCAGGGAAACATTTTCCACCCTGTTATCCCGAAGATGCTTCTCTATAATCCTCTTTTTATAAATATTTATATGTTTCTTTCCCTCGTAATCATAATACAGACTGTCCGCCAGAGGCTTGAATGAGATATACCTCACATCCTCCCCGCCGATCTTATCCATAAGCCCCGTAAGTATTCCGAGTATCTGAGTACCGTCAAAATCCGACAGTGCCGCCTCAAAATACCATAATTCATATTTAGGAAAGAGCCTGTCCCTGAAGAACTCCGTAAGCTCCTGCGGTATCTCTCCCAGACACGGAAGGAGTCTCTTTACTCTCTGCTCTGCCGGAAACTCTCTCAGATCACCGATAAGAATACGGTCAATAAGAGCGCACGCCTCCGGTTTCACCTTATCCCAGAGTTCATCGGAAACACCGCGGATGATACACTCATTAAGGATATACAGCATATTTTTCAGTATATCCTTATCAATCTTTATTTCCTCAGGCAGCAGCAGGAGCGATGCATTTTCCGCAACCGGAACTTCACCTCTCAGACACTGACCGATCATACCGTGAGTTCTGATCAGCGTATAAATAAGCTTCCTGTCATCAAGCGATATTTTATTATCAATCTCTGGATTATCATCAAGAAATATCTCTGCCGACGCAATATTATGGATATCGAGAGAATACTCCTTTTTCTCCCAGTCCGCGCGGTCTCTGGCAGTTCCGCCCTTTGCGACCTCCGACCACTCCAGTACCATTCTTATAATATCAAAGCATTCGGCTGTAACATTAGAATTACCACAAACTTCGATCATATCAAGAATTGACAGCGTCCTCAGCACATAGTCCAGTGTTTCACGCCCAGTTATCCCTTCAACCCGTTCCACACGTTCAACATTTACTGACCTGTTTTCTGTATAATACAGATATGAAAACCATTTTTCCTCTCTGTAATCTCTCACTTTATTTCCTCCACTCCATATATTAACAAACGATTCCGTGATACAGCCGGATCATTCATAAAACGCATCCAGATTTCTCACAAACAGCTTTGCAGGTCTGTGTCCAGATCCTGTAACGATTGATGTCGTCTCAGTAACAAACGGCGCGATCTTCCTTCTGAAATTTGGTGTCAGAAGCTTCTCCCCCAGAATGATCTCATGCGCCTCCTGAAGACTGTAAAGCGTGAATTTTTCAGGCATCAGGTCAAATACTATCCTTCCGGACTCGGCTGTCCTCTCCCTCAGCGACTTAAACGCTCTCACAATTATCTCTGCATGGTCAAAGGCAAGTCCGCTGCTTTCCTTGATCTCGTAGGAAATACTCTCATGATGCCTGCTGAACACCTTCCGTTCCTCTACGATTGCGGACAGCTTCGTATCATTATTCTCAAGCTTCAGCCGATACACGGTGCATATCTCGGCGCTTTCTTTTTTCACGTGTTTCTTTAGTTCCTCACGTTCTATATCGATGAAAAACCATCCTGCCTCCCAGGCATCTGAACCTGCGGCCAGCTTGCATTTCTTCTCGTCAACCAGAGCCAGAAATCCCTGTGAGACTATCCATCCCCGCGGATCCCTGCCCGGTGAACTGAACACGCCAAATGGCTCAAGGAAGGCACCGTCCACAGACGTTTCCTCCCTGAGTTCTCTTAATGCCGTAGCTTCCAGTTCCTCTCCCTTGGCCGCAAAGCCACCCGGCAAAGCATATTGATCCTTGAATGGGAATCCTCCCCTTTTTATGAGAAGAACCGCCAGCTTCTTCTCCGGATCCTTTCTGTAATCATCGGCATCGCCGGCAGAAAGTATTGCAAATACAGCTATATCAGCCGTCAGTGACGGCCTGTCATATTTTGATTGATCATATTGTCTGAGGAATTCTTTTTCCTCGTCAGATACTATATAACTGCTCATTTTTTGCTCCTTTTCAGGTAGTTATACTCATATCTTATAACCATTTTGATAATTTGACAATATGACAGTTTTTCCGTGTGCTACGCCGAGGCACTTTGAATCATGCTGTCGCTATGTACAGGCAAATATTTAGGCGATTTTTTCAGCACATTCATACTTGTTTCTCCGTCAGAAATATAATCCGCTTTATCAATAACAGGGCCGGTAAATTCATTAACGTGTGTTACCGCAACTGTCATCCTCGTCTCTGTTCTTTCCGGAAGCCTCTCGCTGTCAAAATCATTTACAATGCGACGAATAAACTCTTTCACATCCAGCTTTCCATATCGCAGAGTCCCCTGATGAGGATTCGGAACATTGGTCAGGTCTGTCATCGACGGATTGATCTCATCCTTACTGCACTCCTCAGGAAAAGGTCCTGCACCATGTCTGGTAAGATAGGTTCTTGTGACATAACATACCTCAACCTGAAGCCTGTATGGTTCATCCATATACTCTCTTATCAGTTCAGCCGGATTACGAAGCCCGGTATTGCTCGGAGTGGTATGACACCCAAATTCCCTTCTGCATCTGTCAAGCAGGAGCCCCTGGCCCGCTTCAAAGATAACGGTATCATATTCCTTCATCACTGATACTCCCTGCAGATTGCTGAGGTGGTACATCTGCCTGAAATCAGCAATATAGTTCCGTATCAGGCCCTCATCCTCAATTATATCTCTCCAGCTCTCAGGTATTTCAGATATTCCAAGTTGCTTAAAACGCGCTTCCATCCTGGCCTTGCAGCTTCCGGCGAGATAACACTTCAGCTCATCATCCGTCATAAGCGACATCTCTCCAAGAAGTAAACCGTCTCTCAGGATAGTCTCCCAGATTCCCATTCCGCAGCTTCCGTGACGCGCCCTTCCGCGGTGTTCCTCTATAACCTGATTGGCTATCATATCAAAGGGCGTTGTAACCGGGCACTCCGGATCCATATATATTTTTATTCTTTCGAAGGACACGCCTTTCTCCTGCAGTTCCTCATATTCATTCATGAAAAGCATCGGATTTACGATGTAAAATCTCGGCAGCCATGTATTTGCTCCCTCGAACGTTCCTGATCCGAAATGATGAAATACATGTCTTATTCCTGAAGGGGTTGTGACCGTATGCCCACGCTGTGCCCCGCCATTACTGCATACAACCAGCGCACTTCGACCGTTCGCCCTCGCCTCAGAAGCAAAATAATCCGCCATCAGTCCCTTTCCTTCATCACCGAAATTCCCGCCTATAACGATCTTGATATCCTGCATACGCTCACCTCCCCTGCTCTTTGTTCATCATTCTCCATCATTGCATAAATCATCTTCAGTCACATATTTCATTTCATGTTGATCATTTTCCGCCGCTTCACATCCTGTCATTCATTTCACTATGCTATTCGTATTATTTGATTTAAACATCACCAGGCAATTCCTGCGGCCTTCGGAAATACCACATAATCACTCTTCAGTGAATCATTTCCGGCATGTGCCTCAACTATTTTGATTATCTCAGCAGATATATTATCAAGTCCAACGATCTTCACACGCTGCTTATCGAGATATTCCTCCCATTCCTTAACATCTCTTTCGGCGCGGTCTCTTCCTCTGTGATCAACATATATGTGATATATCTCATATTTTTCCTGTACCTCCTGAAGAAGAGCCTCTGTCTCCACATCACCATCAATCTGCTGTCCTGTTGCTTCAGCAAGAGCCTTGCCCGGTATATAAGGATTTATCGCCTCGTCTCCCATTGTGATTATGAGTCCCTTACTTCCCCTTTTCCATGCATCCAGCTCGATCTGATTCACGGCGAAATACCATGCTGCAGTATAAGACTCATACGAATTACCACCGCCGCCGAATTCGAAATACAGTTTATCGAGCTGCTCGGCGATCCTGATATCTGATTCAAACTGAGATACCTGAAGAGGGCATCTGTCATACGCAAAGTCACCGATACCCATTACCATGAACTCCACATCCTTCACCTTTTCATACAGGCTTGTCATGATAACATTCAGCTGCTTCGCAACCTCAACCGCTGCCTGTCCCATTGAGCCTGTAACATCCAGAGCAAGGATGACCGGAATGGTTGCCGGATGTTCCTTTGTATCACGACATTCTCTTATTACATTTTTCGGATTCAGCAAAGGACTCATTGTACGCATTGCAAACATTTCCTGATTCTTAAGGTCTCCTGAAATCCTGCCGTGCTTGTCGATCACTCTTCCCATCTTTCTTGAATACATCCTGAATGTATCCTCTCTCCATACTCCGCTTCCCATAACTGCCTCCTTTCCGGCATCCTCTCATATCATTTATAGAATAAGCATGCCATTATCTCTGGTTTTCTTTATATTCCGCGCTTCCGAA
Organism: uncultured Lachnospiraceae bacterium; assembly: GCA_946544235.1. Taxonomy (GTDB): domain Bacteria; phylum Bacillota; class Clostridia; order Lachnospirales; family Lachnospiraceae; genus Eubacterium_Q. The sequence continues at coordinate 47,272 of CAMNMC010000056.1, forward strand.
TTAGTCTTCTCTCTTGGATTCATCCACACTGTCTTCACCATCTTCATCCAATCCGAATATTCCGTCGAATAATCCGTCTCCCTTGTTACCAAGCAACAGAAGCGGTAAAAGCTCTGACATTCCTCCACCCTTGGAATTTCCCTTCATCATTTCAGAAAGCATCATGTATTTCATGATCCTGTCAGTGTTATTACCCTTTTTCAGCTCGGAACCGAACATTGAAACTATCTTACCGTAGAAGTAAGTATTTCCCATGAAGATGTAGTGCTCCGGAAGTATCTGCTCAACTGTCGAATCCTCATAATTGATAGCCGTTATCCTCTCATTGCCGCTCTCAATAACACATTTTGGTCTGCCATTTGCAAGTATGATGTCGCCGGCCTTAACATGATTGGTCGGTATCACAAAGAAGAATTCCTCGCCGACATTAAATACAAACTCACTGCAGTTTGTCAGCCTGCCTGCCGCTTCGTCGTAGGTCTTATACCCACTCGATGTTTTAATCGCAACACCGCCGTCCATGGAAAGCCGGCACATTCCCGGCGCGATCCTGCCAAACATACCATTAAACATTCCATTCATCTCTTGTGCCTCCTTTCAAAATATATGAACTATATACTGTCCGCCGCTGTCGTCATATTATCAATATGATAATATCTGTAGAGACGTTTAAACCTTTATTCCGGCACTGATCACCGCTCCCCGTCTTATATTCATTTTGATAATATCTTCGATCTGTCTGTATCTTATTATCTTTTCGATAATATGTCAAGTACTTTTTTTATATTTTTTTATGGCGATGCCGATTCCGTCACTCGGTGATGATCATTTGCTGAATATCTGTATTTTTATTAGCTCATTATCTACGCAAAAAACCTCCGAATCCGCTGTTAACCGTAAAGAAAACAGCGAATTCGGAGGTCATGCATTTTACCTGTATTCTATTAATATCTATTTCAAAAATCAGATTGTGATACCGATCCCTTTACTTGTAAAAAGTATCATCAGCAGGGTTATCGTTGCCATAGATACCAGTGTTGTCATGGCAATAGCCTTTGAAAGTGTCTCCGTCTCTTCACCGGTTTTTTCAGCCTGAATAAGTGGCAGGTTTCCGACCGGCATCATAGCCATTAGAGAGAAGCCAAGCACCATAACATCCTTACAGCCAACAGCTCTCAGCAGGAAAAATACTCCTACGGGAACCATGATAAGTCTGATCAGAATAAAGCCCCAGAGCCTTATGTCACGGAAGCCTTCTCCCACCTTTGATCTGGCTATATTTACTCCGAGCAGTGCCATTGACAGAAATACGGTTGCATTTCCTATGTGGGAAACACTGCTGCTTATTACGGCCGGAGGTTTAAGATCAAACCAGATTACCAGGAGACTTATTACAGCCATGATTGTTCCCGGACTGAAGACGTTCTTAAGGTTCATCTTCTCACGTCCCTCAGACAGAACTGTTATTCCATGTGTATAGAACAGAAGGGCGTAGATGACATTGCAGATAACAACATATAGCATGGCCTTTTCCGGAAGCAGTGCTTTGGTTACAGGAATGCCGATAAAACCTATATTTGTATATACTGTCATCATGGTATAAAAACGTCGTGAAGCTTTTCCGGAACGGAGAATGAACGGAATGAGTGCCCCCAGGATCACCAGTCCCAGATAAAAAGCAAAGCCTATAAGTATAGCTGTAAGCAGCTCCTTATGCCCTGCTTTTATCCCTCCCGAAAGTGCCGATGCGAGGATCATTGCCGGATTACAGATATCTATGATTATCACAGATATTCGCTGTGATACGGTTTTATCTACAATCTTTCTCTTATAAAGATATACTCCGATGGATACCAGTATAAGGATCACACACATCTGCTCTATAACTATCGTACTGCTCATCGTTTCTTCTTAAGCCTCTTCTTTCATAATCTGTCTCTGACCAGTTCCCAGAACATAACGGCGCTGGCGGCACCGACATTGAGAGAATCTACTCCCGGCTTCATAGGGATTCTGGCCGTATATTTGCAGCTTTGGATGGTTTCCTGTCTGAGCCCGTAGCCTTCGTTTCCGAGGATTATCGCAAGCTTCTTCTCCGCCTTGATCCGCGGATCAGTTATACTTACGGAATTATCGGAAAGTGCCATGGCAACCGTTGCAAAGCCCTCTTCTGCCAGCAGTGAAACATAATCGATCTCTTTATCCATGATCGTCCAGTCGACCAGAAATACATTTCCCATGCTGACTCTTTCGGCTCTCCTGTACAGCGGATCCGAAGAGTCGGAAGTGAGGATGACAGCCTCAACTCCCATTGCGGCAGCCGATCGGAATATCGATCCGACATTTGTAGGATTCTGAACATTTTCAAGCACAGCGATCAGTTTCTTATCTCTGATCACATCAGATATATCCGGAAGCGGCTTTCTCCTCATCGCCGAAAGTATGCCTCCGGTCAGCGCATATCCCGCGATTTCTCTGAGGACACTGTCACTGCCATAATAAATCGGTACATTCTTACATAATTCAAATATTTCTCTGACCTCTTCATCCGGATCACCGATAGAGGTAAGCACCGAGATTGGTTCGTAACCCGCATCGAGAGCTCTTCTTATAACCTTTGCACTTTCGCAAATAAAAATACCGGCAGCAGGCTCATTTATATGGAGGAGCTGAATCTCGCTCCTCTCCTTATAAACCGCAAGCTCCGGTATTTTTAAATCTTTAATTTCTATTATTCTTTCTGTCATGATTTCGCACATTATGAACGCTGCAGGATATCTCAGCAAACATTTTACGTTGTCCGGGCAGTACGAAAAGCAACGTTTTCCGTCACATGATATACCGGTCATTTTATGCTTTTCGCTGCATTATCAACTTGATACGTTCATATATTACGCTACCATATTTGCTTTGGCAAGCATTTCATCCGAATAAACGGTTCCGAGTCCTCTGTCAAAAGGAACGATAGCAATAGCACTGTCGATATCTTCCAGAGAAATATCAGCTGAGTAAATATCATCCTGACCGGAAATATCGATCAGTATGTCAGCTTCGAATCTTCTGGACAGGTCGCTCATATTACAGCTGAGATCATAGAATGTTTCTGCGTTGACATTATATTTGAGAGAAATGATATCAAACGGCTTTCCGCCTGAAACCTGAAAACGACTATACCACTTCTTAGCCTTCTCATTATCAGTACTTTCCTCTGTAGCAAGAATTATCTTAGCGCCAGGGCAAGCCGCCTTTGCTGCATTGATACATGCATTGATCATTCTGGTCTGCTCTTCAAAGCTGAGTGAGAGTCCTTCGATCCTGTTATAGGTTTCAACCTCAATCTGCACATAATCCGGTGCTGCACCGGCTGCTGCGAGCTTTGTAAAGAGCTTATGAGTATTCTCAAATCCGGCTCTTTCAGCCTTTCTTACAAACATCCTGTTATCGGTACCCACCTCAGAGATAACTCCCTGATAGAGCTCGTTCAGTGCAAGATTCACGCACCATTTAAGTCCAAGCGAATGAATATCGCTTCCCATCGTTACTAATGCTTCAGCTCTGTCATAAATGCCGTCAATCATATCAATACTGCTGAAAATAGTATTGATTCCCTTTGTCTTCAAAATGTTGTACCTGTCCTTAGCAGGTACACCACTTACTTCTACCATTCTGCAAAGATCGCCCATAAATAAATCCTCATATATAGTATTCCACTGTCATTTATGCTCCATCTTTAGCTTATTATTTATAAGGCAGAAAATCAATTAACAAAAACTCACGAAAAAAGGCCGCTGTTTTGTCAGTAAACTACAATTTTGTGTTTACCTATGCAGCATATGTCGCACCATTTCTTTTCCGGACAGAACAAACTTGACGTACATAAAGATTCTTTATGTACGTCAAGTAAATCTCAAATAATTTAAATTTCAGACTATGGTCTTCTCATAGATGACTTAGGAGTAACCGTATTCGATCTTGGACGATCATTTACGTTCTTATCCATCTCGTTTTCATTCTTATGAACAGGGCCTACCGAATTACGTTCCTTAACAGTATCAGCCGCATGTACATTATCGATTGCTTTAACCTTGAGCGCCTTGATATTGTTAAGTGCTTCATTAGCAGTCTCTCTGCTTCCCAGAACATTGTCCTTCTTGAGACCATCTATGATCCAGTTTCTGATATTCTGAACCTCTTCCGGATGAAGAGCAAGCTCTACGGCAGCATCTTCATTCTTGGCTGCAATATAGTCCTTAATGGTGCTGAGTGCAATGATATCTCCGAGCCTTTTGTACGTATCTTCCTTAACCATATCATGCCCAAATTCCGTAGGATCAAAAAGTGCGGTTGAAGAAGCATCGTTTACAAGGTCCTTCAGTCCCTGGAGCTTCTTATCCTCTCTCTTCCACTCTCTGCGCCAGCCATCAACGACGTCCTCGGCCTTGTTCCATCTTGCTCTCGCATTCTTTGGATCGGCAGCAGCAAGTCTCTTATAAACATCGCTCTGCTCAGCAAGTATCTCATGTCTTCCAAGGTCACCCTTCTCCATGATCTTGCCCCATTTTTCAAGGCAGTTCTTAGGATCCTTCTTAACAAGCTTACTGAACTGTGGATCAGCAGCAAGCTTATTAACCTCTGCATTGAATCTCTCACTGAAATCATCACTCAGAATATCTTCTGCAAGTTCATCGACATTCAGCGCATTTTTCTTCCTGCCTGCAGCCTTGATTGCATTCTCATATTTACTCTTAATAAACTCTCTTGCATATTCTCCCGGCTTTGCCTCAAACGGACTGTCAAGAAACTCTATGTTCTTGCCTCTCTTCTTGGCTGCATCGGCAACAGCACGTCTCAACTCATCACGTCTGTTGACTTCATCAAGAAGCTTAGTTGTCTCCGGACCAGGATTCTCGAAAGCTTCGACGGAAGCATTGATACCCTTGCTGGCAGCAGACTTCTTGAAACGTCCCCACTTTAACTGAAGATCTGTCTTTGTCAAACCAGGATCGAAATAATCCGCGTTACGAGCCCCGATCAATGGATAGAGATCAGCAACCTTCTTGATGTCAAATGCGAATTCGTATTCATCAGCCTCGAGCTTCTTTGCAATATTATTTCTCGGAATTCCCTTTTCCTTTGAATATCCCTTAAAGAGGCCCTTAAGTCCTGTATGCTTATTTACGTAAGCAGATGCAGCCTTCTTAACCTCAGACATATACTTCGGAAGATTTTTAATATCAGCATTTACACTTGGGCCTTCAAGAGCAGTGCAGCTAACCACTGTCTTTAAAGCCTTCATAAGACCCTTGTATGTTTCGGAACCTTCAGCATCCTTTTTAAGCGCAACATCTACATTCGGATCATCCTGTGTTGCCTTGAGTTCATCATATATTGCCTTTAACTTCTTATGAAGATCATTTACTTCGCTGTAGAAAGCCATCTCTCTGTTAATATCTTTCGATGACTTCGAAATAACCTGCGGCTTGAATTGTACAGCCTTATCATTATCGTCCAGAACATAAACATCAGCTGTAACCTTCTTATCACCGTAAATAGCTTCCCTGAACACCTCATTCATGATAAGTAACTTCTTATCCTCGGGATCAGTTATACCGGCATACTTTTCGGCATACAGGTCTGTCACGCTCTGACCATCAATCCTGATTATCGAAAGTGGATCAGTTATACCGATAAATTCATAAAATTCCGGCATGTTCAGTTCCTTGGTCATGACGCTGTAAGCCTGCTCAAGCTTTTCACGATAATCCTTGCCATTTTCGCCTTTGATATAATCAAGCATCTGCTGTGGAGTTGACTCATTTTTATACGCGCCAAATATACCAGGTATAATATCCTCGCCTGTTTTACGCTGCTCTATTCCGAATTTAGCAATTTCATCCGCAAGCGCAAGTGTTGAGCTTTCAAATGTATTTGAATTAAATGACTGACGTCCTGCCTTACGAGATTTCTGATATGATTCATCAAGTCCATTCTCAGCTGATCTGTCCTTGCCCGTAAGATATTCGAAAGGCTTAACGCCCCTAGGCATATGGAACTGACTGTCTGCCATAATAGCATACAGATTACGAGCTGCGTCCTTACCCTTTGTATCACCTGCTATATCAGCTATAGTCCTGCCCTTAATATCCTTCTGACCGATCTTCGAAAGCTGTAATCTCGCATTTGTAGCCAGCCTGTAGTTATTCGGTTGATTTTTCCAAATATGCTCAGGCTCGAAATGATCCGGATTGTATGAATTCATAATCGAGATCAGCTTAGGCTGAACGCCAATCCAGTTGTCAATTGCGGCAGAGTACTGCTTTGTACCTCCTGCTTCTTCCTGAGCATAGATAAGCGCCTCTCCGTCTTTTCTTGTCACCATCTCAAATTCCTGAGCAACATCTATCTCAGCGCCCTGAAGCTGTCTGAAGAAATCAGCATGCTCCTGAACCTGCTTAGGATCAGAATAATCAATATCAGGCATTCTGGTCTCGCCTAACTTCTTATTACAATCCATGAACATTCTTGTCCAAATCTTGACATTTGTCCTTCTGGTCTCAGCCTTCTCTGCATTTGTAGGGTGAGCCTTAAGGAAATCATGGAATTCGGCAACATAATTGCTAAACTCCGGAGAATCAGATTTGAGATCCATAACCTGATTGAAGTTCAGTCCCTTTATACCCATCAGATATGCAACAAATATACCATAATGTCTCGGATTTCCGGAATCATGGAAATGCGCATTACCAAAGGCCTTTTTGATCTCCTCATCACCTGAAACCATTTCCTGCTTTTTATAAAGATCAGTGACATCAGGATTAATAAAACCAAGTATTTCTCTGGCACGCTTAACGCTTGCCTTGTTCATCTCCTTTGTGCGGAGTGTTTCAAGGTCATTTATATCCTTGTAATCATCATAATTACCTTCCGGAAGATCTTTCACCTCTTCTTCAGGCTGCTCCTCCTGCGGTGCGCCTTCGTTCACATTGTTTACTTCAGGCTGATCATTATTTACAGCGTTGATATCAATGTTTTCAGGCTGGTTGTTAACAGCGTTAACATCAACATTCTCCTGCTGGTTGTTGTTTGCAGCATTTACATCGACATTCTCCTGCTGGTTGTTATTTGCATCATTTACATTGATATTCTCAGGCTGGTTGTTATTTGCATCATTTACATTGATATTCTCAGGCTGGTTGTTGTTAGCATCGTTATTTAACTGGTTCTCATTATTTACGTTTTCTTCCAGCTTTGGCATACTTATATCCTCCTACCTATTTTAAAGCGTTTTTATTTATCTGGCGTCATTGTATCACTCTCTTCGCAACAAAAGAGCAACAAAGCAAAATAACAAGCCGTGCAATCACAAAACAGAATGCACAGATGGGATGCTTGCATACCATTCTGTGCATTCTGTTTTGTGATTATACAGCGCCTATGGCGCTGGTTCTTGATGTACAAAGTACATCAAGAACACACGGCTTGTTATTCTTTTGCCATATACGGCGCCTACGGCGCTGGTTCTTGATGTACAAAGTACATCAAGAACACACGGCTTGTTATTTTTTATATTTTATACTTCGGAAAAATCCGTATCCATGGAAAGCTGCACCTTATAATCAGGAAATGCCTTCTGCACATCCGCCGTTACAGCCTGATAAACAGCCCTCCTGTCGCCGGCGTTAAAGCTTACAACTATGTCAAATCGCATGCTCTTCTCTTCTTTATCCATATAGAAACCATGCATCTGAAGTACATGCTGATGCGCCAGGACTATCTCACGGATACTCTTCTCTGCTTCCATGATTTCAGTATCCTTGGTATTCACCGAATAGACTCCTATTGCAGTCAGAACTACTCTGTATTTCAGATATACCGTTTCCTGAATCTTTCTTATGAGCTTATCAAGCTGACTTGCAGTATATGTATCCGGTACCTCAATGTGGATAGAACCATTCCAGGTATCAGGCCCGTAATTATTCAGCACCAGATCATAGGCTCCCTGCACATCCGGAAATTCTCTTACGGTTTCTTTGATACTGTTTGTCAGATCAGGATCATTTCGTTCTCCGAGAATCTGTGACACTGTATCCTTCAGCATTTCAATGCCGGACTTAATGATGACCAGCGAAATGACTGCACCCAGCCATGCCTCCAGTGACACATCTGTTATCATAAATATTATCGCGGCAAGAAGTGTGGATGCAGAAATGACCGAATCCAGAGTTGCGTCCTCTCCTGAATTCACAAGTGAGGCGGAATTAACTTTCTTTCCGACCGACTTAACATATCTTCCGAGAACTATTTTCACAACTACAGCTACTCCTACTATGATCAGTGAAACTGTCGAATAGTCCGGAGTATCCGGATTAATGATCTTCTTGATGGATTCCACAAGCGACGTTACACCGGCATACAGTATGATAACCGATATGATCATCGCACTCAGATATTCGATACGTCCGTATCCGAAGGGATGCTTCTTATCCGGTTCACGCCCTGCAAGCTTTGTTCCTATGATCGTAATAATGGAGCTTCCGGCATCGGAAATATTATTAACAGCATCCATGACTATGGCAATCGAATTACTAAGGAGTCCGATAACCGCTTTAAATCCAGCAAGGAAAACATTTGTTACGATACCGATAATACTTGTTTTTACAATGGTTTTCTCTCTGATTTTTTCTTCTTTCTTATTCATTTTTTTTACTGCCTTTTTTCTGAATAACTATTGAGATGATCACAAAAACCGAAAGGATAAACGGATAGAACAGAAACGGTATTATAGCCATGCTGGTCACCCCTGCTATCCCGGACGCGATCAGAAGCTGCGCTCCGTAAGGAATTATCCCCTGCATAATACATGAGCAGGTGTCAAGAAGTGATGCTGTATTTTTCGGATCAACACCGTATTCAGTACTTATGTCCTTCGCGATTGGTGCCGCGATGACTATTGCAACCGTATTATTTGCGGTAGCAATATCCATAAATGCCGTAAGCAGTGCGATGCCTGCCATACCGCCTCTTCTGCCCTTTGCAGTCTTTCTGATAAATGAGAGTATCGCCTCAAATCCTCCGTTCTCCTTCATGAGAGAAGCAATCGAAGCAACGAGTATAGTAACGATCAT
>CAMNMC010000057.1 GCA_946544235.1 uncultured Lachnospiraceae bacterium
AATTTCGGAAATGCAAGAATGGTAAGGAATTTCTATGAGAAAATGGTTATGAAGCAGGCAACCAGACTGGTTGGCGAAAATACACTTGAAGTTGATGATATTACTGAATTTCTGGCCGAGGATCTGCCGGACAGAGGTTTATGGGAGCGCTAATGGGGGAAACAGTTATGGCAGAAGCAAAGCGTTATGCACTTCTTGTAGGCGTTGGACAATTTGATGATAAAAATGTGTCAGATCTTCCGACATACAAAAATGATTGTGTGTTAATGAAAGATGCGCTTGTTCGGGGATTGGGATTTTTACCGGAGAATATTCGGACAGCAGGCGAGAACGGACAGATTACAGGTAAGTCTTTTTCTTATTCTATACTGAATTTCAAGAAAGCTTTGACAGATAAAGATACTTTTGTTTTATATTACAGCGGTCATGGACTGGACAATTCGCTGTATTTTTCCGATACGCTTGTGGATCTGAGAAGTATAATCAGGGTTGTTGACAGCCTGCCGGCAAGGAGAAAGTGGATAATACTTGACTGCTGCCATTCCGGAGCTGCAAAGACACCTGAAACGGCAATGATCCCTCGGACGATGAATCTGGTACTGGCGGATTTTGTTGATCATGGAACTACAATAATGGCTTCTTCCGGTGCTGAACAATTGGCTGTATTTGATGATGATCATAGTTTATATACGGGGCTTCTTTGTAAAGCGATAACGTCGGATAAAACGACGCGAAACGGCAGAAAATCTCTTTGGGATATAAATGATAAGGTTCACTCCATGATGGATATCTGGAATGAAAGTCATGCCGAAAAGATACAGTATCCGATGTTCAGATCCTCAGAAATCGGGTCGCTCAGTTTTGATGTATCGGGTAATGATAGTGAGCAGAATGACTGTTCCTGGAGTAACCTTGATCCGGTATTTACAACAGAAGACTATACTGTCACAAGCGTTAAGTCTCTTAGTACAGCGGCTGTAAAGAGAAATTGTGCGTTTATAAAACTCAGCTGTGATAACACTGAGGAAAATATACTCAGGATCACGAATGAGGTTGTTGATCTGGTTAAGGGGATGAATCTTGACAATAGGCATGCCGGCTATGTAGCAAAGGTTGTCTGGTGTTATTTCGGATTGGATGCATCAGATATGATCAAGAGTAATTACGCTCTATATACTATCTGGGCGGCTGATCCTGAGCAGAGAAGGATTCATTTTACTGAGAATAAAAATGCTCACGTAGTGGACGATATTTATATTTACCGGAACGGTGCGTATGAGCTGGTTCGCAGGATGAATCAACCGGACACTGATCCTGAAGAGTATATGCAGAGCTTAAATATTGCAATGTCTGATATAATCAATATGGGCGAGATGTTCGTAAGAGATATTACCGAAGTGTATAATAAAACCATGGATATCAATACATTCAGAGATGCTTATAAGGTGTGGATCCGAAAGGTTAAGAAGGATTATATAAAGCTTACTGATATGAGCAGCCCGCCGGATGAAATATATGACTACTCAGAAAATGTACTGGAATTGGCCGGATGGCTTGTGGATCTTGGAATATATATTGATGGCGATAAGGAGCTTAAGCATATAGACCACTGGGCTATAAAGAATGCCGTCAGGAGATATCATGAGAGTATAGAATGTATATCCAGGATTCAGGCTGTGGCGCTGGCGGGGCTTGGTAACTAGCCACGCAGAGGTCGGTCTGCTCGGATAACAGTTTTATATGCAGGGGTGAATATGGCTCGCAAGGAGAATAAAAATGATTAACGACATCATACGTAGTGAGATAAATGAATATTTGGAAAGATATTTTCTGGCACCGACGGGTAAGGGCAGTCTGTTCAATGCCGAAACTGCTTTCAAGGACGGAAATATTGAAGGGACAAATATTCCGGTCAGAAGTCTGGAAGAGCTTGTTGATAGTGTCGGTGAAACCTTCTGCGAGATGCTGTTTCGGAAGATAAAAGAGAAAGGACTGACTGATTCTGAGGTTTATAAGAAGGCGGATATGGATCGGAAGCTTTTTTCAAAGATACGCAGTAATCCGGCATATCATCCGCAGAAGAAGACGGTCATTGCACTGGCCCTTGCTTTGGAACTCCCGATAAATGAATTCAATGATATGCTTGCGAGAGCAGAATATGCCCTCTCCCCGTCCGACAAAGGTGATCTTATCGTAAGATTCTTTGTGGAACATGGAGTCTATGACATCATGACTATTAACTTTACGCTGGATGAATATGGGCAGGAAATAATTGGATAATAAAAAAATTGTCGCCGTAATGGCGACCATTTTTTTGCTCATTTTTAATATGATTATTACATCCAAATATCGAGGAGGTGAAGTCAGTGATGGAAAATGAGAGAAATACAAAAATAGGCGAGATAGCTTCTATGGTCTGCCAGATGAATGATGAACAGCTGAAGAATGTTCATGAGTATACCGAGGACGAGCTGAAGGAACCGAATCACGAGGCTGTAGCGCTGGATGCAGTGATTAAGATCAGTAAGAAGTATGGGAAGAAGTAGAGAGGGGGGATGCACTGTATGAAAAAGAATAAAATCATCTTATTAACCTTATATATCCTGCTTTTATTATCAGGATGTGGGAAAAGCAAAGTTGTTAAATCAGTCGAAAAGAAGATTGATGCGATCGGTGATATTTCTCAAGATAGTGCTCCATTAATCGAAGAGGCAGAGAATGCTTATAATGCATTATCCGATAAAGACAAAAAGGAAGTTGATAATTATGAAAAGCTGATATCAGCCCGGGAAGAATACGACAACCTCATACCTACGATAGTTTCAGAAAAGATAAAAAAAGCTGTTGATGATCCGGTGAAATATACTAACGAAGAGATAAAAGTAATCATTACCGAATATGATTCATTATCTGATGAGCAGAAAGCAAAGGTTACTACTAAAAATACTGTGAATTCATTAAGGAATCTTGATGTTGATAAGGTTAAGGAGTGCATTGAAGCAACGGCTAAAATCAACGATGATTCAAGCTTTGAAGAAGCAGGTGCAGCTTATAAAAAATATAAAGCCTTAAATGCAACAGAGCAAAGATATGTAGATATTGAAAATGTTGAGAAGAAATATATTTGCAATGAATTCGAAAAGGCTGCAGTTGGCGCCTGTCTGGAGATAAAAAAGTACTTGAAAAGCAGTGAAAGCTTTTCTCTTATAGAGATAAAAGTTGTAGATGACAGGAAGGGCGGAACCGGCCAGTTTCTGGTAAAAACAAAGTACTCAGCAACAAACAGTTTTGGAGCCAGAGTAGATGATGATAGTCTTCTGCCTATAAATCCAACATCATATACAGATGAATTTCTGGCGCTGAGTGTTTTAACAACGGGAAAAGTTGAATTGTATGATACTATTTCTTCAAAATATTACTGGGATGGTACGCCGGTAAAAATGGATACAGATAAGATTACTTACTGGATAGAGAATTATGATTCAAGTTTTTTTAAATAAAGTATTATCGGCTGTTTGTAAAAAAGGGGTATTTGTTACACGTAACACACAATAAATAATAATTAAAAAGCAAGGGAGGTCATACATTATGAGAAGAACAAAAAAGATAATTGCCGGCATGGCGCTTATCTTAGCCGGTGCGTCTATGAGCGTTGGAGCGGTTAATGCACAGCAGGCTTCACGAGATAATCTGTCGGATGGTGTAGGATATAGTGCAGAGATATACAGGGCTGTTGATAGTCGAACCGGTGTATATCAGGCAAAGTATAAATCCGGAGGGAAAACAACAACTGAGTGGTGTTATCTGGTTAATGGAGAAGTGCAGTATAACTATACCGGATTTGCATCAAATAGCAGTGGCTGGTGGTATGTTGAAAAAGGCAAAGTTACCTTTAAGAAAAATGATGTTATTAAGGGCAAAGTAAAGAACCAGGACGGCTGGTGGTATGTAAGAGATAGTAAAGTTCAGTTCGTTGATTCGGTAGAGAAGAATTCTTCAGGCTGGTGGGTAATCCAAAAAGGCAAAGTGAATTTTGGGTATACAGGATTTGCAAAGAATTCGAGCGGCTGGTGGTATGCAGAAAACGGCAAGGTTAATTTCAGTAAGAATGATGTTATAAAAGGTAAAGTCAATGGACAGGACGGCTGGTGGTATGTTAAAGGAGGCATGGTTCAGTTCGTTGATTCGGTAGAGAAGAATTCTTTGGGCTGGTGGGTAATCCAGAAAGGCAAAGTGAACTTTGATTATACAGGATTTGCAAAGAATTCAAGTGGTTGGTGGTATGCTGAAAAAGGAAAGATCAACTTTAACAAAAATGAAGTTACAAAAGGCAAAGTCAATGGACAGGACGGTTGGTGGGTAACGCAAAATGGAAAAGTTAATCTTAATTACACTGGATTTGCAAAGAATTCAAGTGGTTGGTGGTACTGCGAGAAAGGCAAAGTCAATTTTTCAAAGAATGATGTTCTGAAAGGAACTGTAGATGGTAAAAGTGGCTGGTGGTATGTCAAAGGCGGAAATGTCAAATTTGAAGATACTGTAGCTAAAAACTCGAGCGGCTGGTGGGCTATTTTTGATGGACAGGTTGATTTTAGTTTTGAAGGCATGGCAAAGAATAGCAGCGGCTGGTGGTATTGTAAGAATGGTACGGTTGATTTTAACTATAATGGAACCATTAATACTTTAGGATGTTTTGTGTATACGGTTAAAAATGGTAAAGCGGTCAGCTGGTATGAGGATTTTGCTGCGGAAAAGGAGCTGTATAAAGAGGTTTCTGATATTATATCGGAGGCGAACTATTACCATGATTTAGCCATGAAATACATTAATGGAAAAAGCGGATCCAGAATGTATCAAGCTATTATATCTACGAGAAAATGGTTAAGAGAGGCTAAAAATGGATTTTATAAGGCATATGAAAAAACCAGATATATTACGCGGTTTGAAGAATTAAATGATTCCTTATATACAGCTTACTACTATATGCCAATAACGGCAGAAGATAATTGGGGTTCACTTGGAAAATTTCTTGAGGATGATATCAAAGTGCTGGAAGCATTGAGTACGTGCTTTGGAGAATGTGTAGAACTTAACGATTTCTTTTTGGAGATGATTCAGCCTGGAGGTTATTAAAATCAATCTGATAGGTAATCAGATATGAAAATCGGGCATAATTCAAGCGCTCCCGAGAGGATAGCTACAGGCCAGAAGCGGAAAGATAGTCTGGAATTAGAACCGGACACTATATTGACAAACTTCGCACAATCGAATATAATAATTGTCTGACAGATTAATATTTGGCAAAGCAAGGGAAACCTTGTGACGCAAAACTATGAGGGCCTGTAAAATGGTAGCCAGTTGCACTTAGAATCAAGCATCAGGATAGACTGTTTAGGACTATTCTGGTGCTTTGTTGTTTTTTTGAGGGAGGGCGTATGGAAGGGTTTTTGACAATTAATGAGGTTGCCGAAAAATGGAATATCACAGGGCGCCAAGTTCAGAAAATGTGCTCGGAAGGTAAGATACCAGGAGCATCAAAGTTTGGGCGTGTATGGGCAATTCCAGAGGATGCGGAGAGACCGGTTGATGGAAGGGTAACGACAGGTAATTATAAAAACTGGCGAAAAAAAATCAATAATAAGCAGCAGAACGAGGATTAAAAATATGAAAGACTGAAGGTTATTTGGGGGTGATTAATTGTTTTCGCAAATTGTTATGGAACTGAAAACAGACGAGAAACTGACGTATAAAAAGGCTTCGACGTTACAAGGGGTATTATTTGAGAATATTGATACTGAATATGCTTCTTTGATGCATCAGCAGGATCGACATCCGTATAGTCAGTATTTGTTATCAGAAAATGATAAAGAGTATTGGGTAGTTAATACGCTGACAGAAGAAGCGTATGAAAACATTATTAAAAGACTGGAAGATAGGAACTTCAACGGTTTTAGAATCAAAAAGGGTGATATTGACGTTTCTATAGCTAACAAGAGAATCACGATAGTAGAAAAGCAGACTTTGATCAACGAGTTGAATACTAAAGATGCCGAAAGAGTTTTCAATCTTTCATTACTTACGCCGATGGCTTTCAAACAGAGAGGAGTATATGTTTCGTTTCCGGATCTGAGGCTGATATATCAAAGTATTATGAACAAATATAGCAGTATCTCCGATAACATGGTGATGATGGATGAAGAGACACTTAATCAGCTGGTTGAGAGCAGTATGATAACTAAGTTTAACATTAGGAGTGCTATATTTCCGCTTGAAGGAGTTAATATCACGGGTGCAATCGGAAACATCAGGATTTATATAAAGGGATCGGATGTTTTAGCACGGTATATCAGGTTGTTACTAAAATTCTCTGAGTTTTCCGGAATTGGGGTTAAAGCCGGAATTGGTATGGGCGCAGTTAAAATAAGAGAAGAGGTGATAGAAAAGTGACAGAAAAGGAAAAGAAGCTTATTATCGGAAGCTTGCTTCATGACATCGGTAAGGTTGTTTACCGAAAAGGTGATGATAAGAGAAATCACAGTATAGGTGGATATGATTGGCTTAAAGAGAATAATCATATCGATGACAGAGAAATACTTGAATGTATACGATATCATCACGCTTCAGAAATTAAGGGAGCTTCGATAGAAGAAGATGCGTTAGCATATATTGTTTATATGGCCGATAATATTTCAGCATCTGCAGACAGAAGGAAGACTAGTGATGGAGAAACAGGATTTGATATCTATACGCCTCTCCAACCGGTGTTCAACATTCTTAATGGTAACAATAAGAAATGCTATTACCAGCCGTGGATACTCGATTATGAAAGTGAGATAAACTTCCCTGTTGACGAAAAACGAACCATGTCTGAGGAGGTTTATTCAAAGATCATATCTAATATTTCAGAGAATCTGCATTCTATAGAATGGTCTGAGGATTATATCAATTCTCTGGTCGAGGTGTTAGAGGCAAATCTGTCATATGTACCTTCATCCACATCGAAAGAAGAGTTGTGTGACATATCATTATTTGATCATTTAAGAATTACCGCAGCATTTGCAGTGTGCATCAACAGGTATTTACAGGAAAAAGGTGTAAAGGACTACAGCGATTGTCTTTTCAAAAATGGTGATAGTTTTTATAATGAACCGGCTTTTCTGCTTGCATCGATTGATATCTCGGGAATACAGTCATTCATCTATACGATTACCACAAGCAATGCGCTTAAAACGTTAAGAGCAAGATCATTTTATCTGGAAATACTTATGGAACACATCATTGATACTATCCTTGAAAAACTTGAGTTATCACGCGTCAATGTTGTTTATGCGGGTGGTGGTCATTCGTACATGATCCTTCCAAATACCAAGGATGATAAAGTTAAGTTTGATGAGGTAATGGTTGAGATAAATGAATGGCTGCTCAAGACATTTGATAATGACCTCTATGTAGCAGGCGGATATGTCGAGGCAAGTGCAAAAGCCTTTAGGAATGAACCTGACGGAAGCTATAGAGAACTTTACAGAAATCTGTCAGAGATTTTATCAGCAAAGAAGTCACAGAGATATGATGCTAGGCAGATCATGTATTTAAATAAAAAGGGGAATGGTTCACATGAGAGAGAGTGCAAAGTGTGCCGAAGAACCGGAGAAGTGAATGATAATGACCGTTGTTCATTCTGTCAGAGCATAGAAGATCTTTCTAACAAAATCTTACATGCAAAGGCTTTTTCAGTAGTAAAGGACGATGGGAAAGGAATAAAGCTTCCAGGCGGATATTGTCTAAAGGATGAAACTGAGAACACTTTAAAGGAAAATATGATTTCAAATCCTGGATTTGTTAGAGCCTATGGTAAGAATAAGCTTTATACAGGTAAGTATGTTGCTTCAAAGATTTGGGTAGGTGATTACAATAGTAAAGAATGTGAATGCTTCAATGATTTTGCCGAGAAAGCAAAAGGCATAAATAGAATTGGCATTTTGAGAGCCGATGTTGATAATCTTGGAAGAGCAATTGTTCAGGGATTTAAAAGGGGAGAGGATAACAGCTTTTCTACTATATCCAGAACAGCAACTTTTTCTAGGCAGCTCTCTTTATTCTTTAAATTATATGTTAATAAGATTTTGTCGGAGCCCCAATATTATATTCATAACGATGTAAAGAGTGGGGGCAGAAAATGCTCTATAGTTTATTCAGGCGGAGACGATATGTTTATCGTTGGAGCGTGGGATGATGTTATCGGTGCTGCCATCGATATAAATAATGACCTTCGAGATTATTCTGAAGGGACATTAAAGATATCTGCCGGAATAGGAATATATGAGGACAGCTATCCGATCAGCGTTATTGCAGAAGAGGTTGCTGAGGCAGAGGACAGATCAAAACAGAATGCTGGAAGCACGAAGGATAGCGTTACAGTATTTGAAGATCAAACATACAAATGGGATGTTTTTGAGAACGACGTTCTCGGCTCAAAACTGAAAACATTGCAGGCATTCTTTGATAATCCTGAAATAAAAGAAAAGGGGTATGGTAAATCATATCTATACAGAATATATCAGCTGTTATGTGACCATGAGGAAAAGATAAATTATGCAAGATATGTGTATTTACTTGCCAGAATGGAGCCTTCTGATAAGACGGATAAAAAGACTGAAGGGAATGTTAAGGAATTGTATAAGGCTTTCTCAGAAAAGATGCTTACATGGTTCATATCTGATGTTGATCGAAAACAATTGGAAACAGCTATACTGATATTTGTTTATCTTAACAGAGAAGAGGAGGGAGAATAAAGTGACGATAATAAATGAAACAAACTATGTAGATATTGCAGAAAAAACGATAAATAGGTTGAAAGAAAAAAAGGATAATAAAGGAAAACCAGTTGGTCTTGTAACAACCTCAAAGATACGTAATATTTTGGCGATGGGGGCAGAAATCTATAATGATGTTCTTCTTGCAAAAGATGAAACTCTTGACAATGAGCTGAAGGGTAGAATTGATTACCTGAGAATAAGAGCCCTGTATGAGGCGGGAAGAGATTCAGCAGTAAAGAGTTTTGTTATAGAAGCCAGAGTGCCAGATATTATTAAAGAGATTAAGACAAAACAAGATTATATTCTGTTTTACAGATACATGGAATCATTGGTAGCATTCCATAGATTCTTTGGTGGAAAAGATATGTAATAGTGGAGGTGGAAAGATGTTTGCAAAGATAGAGATTACAGGTGTGATAGAAGTAGTAACAGGTATGCATATAGGAGGTTCTTCAGCATTTGCGGCAATAGGAGCGGTTGATTCACCGGTTATAAGAGATGCTGCTACAAATCTTCCGATGATTCCGGGGAGTAGTCTGAAAGGTAAGATGAGGACACTATTGTCAAAACAGTATAATACAGAGATTGCAGCTAAGCCGGATGACGATGATGAAAAACTGACAAGAATTTTTGGCTCTGCGAAAAAAGGGAATGTTAAGCGTAGCAGGCTTCTTGTTTCAGATATGGTTCTGGCTAATGCTGATGAACTTAGAAGACAAGGCATTCAGAGTATCACAGAAGTAAAATTTGAAAACTCAATCAACAGACTTACGGCTGTTGCTAATCCGAGACAGATTGAGAGAGCCGTCAGAGGATCAAAGTTTAATCTGGATATGATTTATGAAATAGATAATTCTTCAAATGATCCTGAAAATGAACTGGTAGAAGATTTTTCGATTATTGCAGAGGGGTTAAAGCTTCTTGAGTATGATTATCTTGGCGGAAGCGGATCAAGAGGATATGGCAAAGTTAAATTCAATGATCTTAATGCAGATGTTGTTATCGGAGAAATTGATGAAGATGTTCTGAAAAAATGCAACGATGCTTTGAAAAATGAATAATAAACAAAGAAAGAGGGATGTGAATTATGGATTATAAAATATTCAAACTATCTTTCTTGAATGGCGTGCATTTTGGTGAGGGAACCCTTGATGATACTGCATATACCTTTATGGCAGATACCCTGTTTTCGGCTCTGTGTTTGGAATCTCTTAAGAGTGGGAAAGAACAGTTGGAAGAGTTGGTTTCCAAAACAAAATCCGGTGATTTATCCTTTTCGGATGCTTTTCCGTATATTAAGGGGACTTACTACATACCTAAACCAAATATCCGAATAGAATCAAACAATGAAGGCGATTCGGTATTAAAGAAGAAATACAAGAATACTCAGTATATTGATTCTTCTCTGATTAGCAGATTTGTTGCTGGTGATTATCCGGAAGAAAAGTTAGGGAAGCTTTCGAATCTTGGCATCAAAGAAAAAAGAACTCTCGTTTCGATAAGAGGTCAAGAGAAAACTGAACCATACAGGATAGGAGTTTATCGTTATAGAGAAAATGCCGGCTTATATATCATTGTAGGCTATTCTTCAGATGATGTTTTGAGTTTTGTAGCCGATATCATGGATTCTCTTGCTGAAAGCGGAATTGGTGGAAAGAGAAGTTCAGGTATGGGTAGATTCACATATCAGATTGTTGATATGCCAGGTTACTTTAGTGGAAGGATAGATAAGACAAACGGAAGAAATATGCTTCTATCGGCTGCATTGCCACGAGAAGAAGAGATAGAAGAGACTATGATCAATTCGAACTATACGCTTATAAAACGAAGCGGATTTGTTTTCTCCGAGAATTATTCAGATGAATTACGCAAGAAAGATGATCTGTTCGTATTTAAGGCTGGTTCTTGCTTTGAAAAGATTTTTCAGGGAGATATCTATGATGTTTCGCGGGGAGGAAATCACCCGGTTTACAGATATGCGAGACCAATGTTTATGAACGTTTAGCTTGAAGATAAGATTGATCGGAAAGGATAGGTTTATAGATGAATGGGTATCAAGAAACATTAACTATAAAACTAAAGGTTTTAGGACCTGTTTTTGTTGGAAGTGGACGAGAATTGTCGAAAAAAGAATATATATTTCTAAATAAATCAGAGATTGGCGTACTTGATTTCCCGAAGTTTTATAATTATATCGTCAGTAAAGGTTTAAGTGATAGATTTGAAACCTTTCTTGTAAATGATGAACGTGGTGAACTGTATAAGTGGTTATACAATTACAAGATTCGGATTGACGATATTAAGCAGTATTTTAAATATATAATGCCTTGTGGGGATACCTCTCTGACAAAAGGGAATAAAACTCAGATAATGGAATTTGTAAAAGATCCATATGGAAAACCATATATTCCAGGAAGTTCTATGAAGGGTGTACTAAGGAACTTGCTGCTGAATGAAAATATATCTGATGACAGGACAGGGTTTAACGCTTTCAAGAAGAACGTAAAAAATACTTTGGATAATAATACCAATAAGAAAAATAAGAGGTTACTATCACGAGAAGATAAAGAGCTGAACGTTAAAGTGTTTAACAATCTTGAGAGAGAGCAGAAGAAGATTGATGATGCGAGAAATGATGAACTCGCAGGTTTGATCGTTGGTGATAGTAAACCTTTGGAGATAACTGATCTGATTCTTGTACAAAAGATTGAGAGAGAAACCGATGGGACAGAGAGAAACCTTAATCTTCTGAGGGAAGCCTTAAAGCCGACTACTCTGGTTGAGTTTCCACTTACGATTGATACACAACTGTGCAAAATCAATAAAGACAGGATAATGAATTCAGTTAAGACTTTTTCACAGGTTTATAATGAGTGTTTTGTCAGAAAGTTTAAAGGATTTGGTGATATTAAAGAGGATATCATGTATCTTGGCGGTGGTTCAGGTTTTACGTCAAAGACGGTTAATTATACCTTGTTTGGATCAGAGGAAGGAACAGAGATAAACAGAGCTGTATTTGATAATACGGGTGTACCAAGTAATCATAAGCACAATTTGGATATACAGAAAGGCGTTTCTCCTCATATCTTGAAATGCACCAGGTGGGATGGAAAATTGTATCAGATGGGTAAGTGCCGGATAAGTATCGAATGACATCGTTTTGCCACGATGCTTGATTATGTTTGATTTATTATATGAATGGTCATTTGTTTTTTGCTATCAAAAGCATATTTCTGTTTTGCCACGATTTTCACTCTTGGAAAGCGCGTTTTTACACGCTTTCCAGGGGGAGTGAATAGATATATGCTCTCCGGAAGGAGACGAAAACCCGTAATTCCCATAGCTGTAAGAATAGCTATAGCTGGAATAGATATATGCTCTCCGGAAGGAGACGAAAACTGTAACCTTTGTACCCATTGACTGACAGATTGTAATAGAATAGATATATGCTCTCCGGAAGGAGACGAAAACAAGTACCTAAAAAACCTTTGATAAGCCCCTTGCCGAATAGATATATGCTCTCCGGAAGGAGACGAAAACTACTATGAAACCATTATTAAGGCTTACATCTTTGAATAGATATATGCTCTCCGGAAGGAGACGAAAACAGGTTGCCGCTGGTGCTTCCAATCTTGTCATATCGAATAGATATATGCTCTCCGGAAGGAGACGAAAACTTTGGGTCGGCGCCTTTCGTTTGTTGATGAGTCAATTGAATAGATATATGCTCTCCGGAAGGAGACGAAAACTGCACAAAACCTTGCAGTTGAAAGATTTGAATAACGAATAGATATATGCTCTCCGGAAGGAGACGAAAACGTACCACATTGTTTGCTATGAGTCTCATATCTGCCTGAATAGATATATGCTCTCCGGAAGGAGACGAAAACTAATAAAGCGTCGTTTGTGTTCAATTCTACATTATAATAGAATAGATATATGCTCTCCGGAAGGAGACGAAAACGTTATCATCTCCCTGTGTAAATGTTGGGATCTCACCATTGAATAGATATATGCTCTCCGGAAGGAGACGAAAACTGTACGGTAGTTGCTTGTGAACCAACAAACGGAAATTACCGAATAGATATATGCTCTCCGGAAGGAGACGAAAACTCATAATCATCAGCGTATGCAGGTTTATTATTAGAATAGATATATGCTCTCCGGAAGGAGACGAAAACGAAAAGAAGTTATTGTTTGCTGATGTAATACGGAATAGATATATGCTCTCCGGAAGGAGACGAAAACAATAAATCTCCAAGCAGCTTCACTTGTTTTGAACATAGAATAGATATATGCTTTCCAGAAGGAGACGAAAACTTGTCCATGTCTGATTGATAATTCTAAAATCGTCCGGAATAGATATATGCTCTCCGGAAGGAGACGAAAACAAGCATCATCAGCTCTGTCCATAAGTTCTTTGTACGAATAGATATATGCTCTCCGGAAGGAGACGAAAACTCTTTCGCGATTTTATACCAAAATCTGAAATCCTGAATAGATATATGCTCTCCGGAAGGAGACGAAAACGCTTCTTCATGATTCCTTCAGTTAATGGATCGAGGAATAGATATATGCTCTCCGGAAGGAGACGAAAACCCCATCTTTCGCTCTCTTTTGCGTTTTCATACCAAGAATAGATATATGCTCTCCGGAAGGAGACGAAAACTGGAATTGCCTTATACGTTGCAACCGCTCCGTTACAAGAATAGATATATGCTCTCCGGAAGGAGACGAAAACGCATAAAACTCGCTCATTCCTTTTAGATAATCGGGAATAGATATATGCTCTCCGGAAGGAGACGAAAACTCTCTGCGGATAATAGCCTCCGCTGGTTTTATCATAAGAATAGATATATGCTCTCTGGAAGGAGACGAAACGATTTTCTTAGCATTCATGGATGCAATCTCCTGATCGAATAGATATATGCACTCCGGAAGGGGACGAAAACTGCGGAGGCATGTGTATCAACGAACACAATGCCTCAAGAATAGATATATGTTCTCCAGAAGGAGACGAAAACGGGTATATCTGCGAACCACATTTTGCATACTCTCTGCCGAGAATATATTTATGCGCTCCGTAAGGAGACGAAAACGTGATGAAACTCTCCCCCTTCGCAAGCTTGCTATTACCGAATAGATATATGCACTCCGGAAGGAGACGAAAACCATATTTTTTCTTGGTTACATATTCGCTCATGTTGAATAGATATAAGCTCTCCGGAAGGAGACGAAAACAGTCACCAAACTTTGACTTATAAATCTCTAACTTTAACGAATAGATATAAGCTCTCCAGAAGGAGACGAAAACCATAACCGTGACATACATACAAATTCCGTCCACAGGATCGAATAGATATATGCTCTCCGGAAGGAGACGAAAACGCGGCATCCCTTACCGCACTTGCCTGTCGCCTTAATAGAATAGATATATGCTCTCTGGAAGGAGACGAAAACTAGCCCTCTCCGATGTATCCATGATTTGCGGAAGTGAATAGATATATGCACTCCGGGAGGAGACGAAAACAGAGAAAATCTCTACTAAACCGATAACGAAACCATTGAATAGATATATGCACTCCGGAAGGAGACGAAAACGCTTCCAAAAAGGCATAAAAAAAACGCCTTCGGCAAAAGAATAGATATATGCACTCCGGAAGGAGACGAAAACTCAAGCTCTGGAGCACCGTATGCTCTTGACTCATCGAATAGATATATGCTCTCCGGGAGGAGACGAAAACCGTAACAGATTGCGCCGAATATCATCTTCTTGAAGGTGAATAGATATATGCACTCTGGAAGGAGACGAAAACGTGTCACGCGTAGCCTTAAAAGTGGTTGCATTAAGCTGGAATAGATATATGCTCTCCGGGAGGAGACGAAAACGATCGTCTGAAACTCTTTGTCTGTCATGTTTTCGAATAGATATATGCACTCCGGAAGGAGACGAAAACTTTGCAAGCTTATCCTTCAAACCTTCATATTAGTTACGAATAGATATAAGCACTTCGGAAGGAGACGATTGAGTAAAGGGGGATTAAAATGGGACAATTATATATAAATGAAAATGGTGCTCATTTGAGTATTTCTGCTAATAGGATTGTTGTGAATTACAAAGATGGGATGGAGAGAAAAGTTCCAATCGAGACATTGGATGGAATTGTTATTCTTGGTAAAGCTCAGGTTACTACTCAATGTGTGGAAGGATTATTGACGAGGGGAATACCATTGTCGTATTTCTCTAAGGGCGGTAGATATTTCGGAAGGCTTGTTTCGCCAAATCATATTAAGGTTGGGTTGCAAAGGACGCAGAGTAGTTTGTATGATACTCAGTTTGCGTTGGTATTTGCCCAAAGGATCATAGATGCAAAACTTAAAAACCAGAAAGTTGTTTTAAGGAGATATGCAAGGAAAGATAATATAGATGTTGAAGATGAGGTTAGTTACATATCGTTCTGTTTAGGTAAGATTCCGAATACAGAAACTATTGAAGAACTTAATGGTTATGAAGGGCTGGCAGCAAAGAAATATTTCAAAGGAATATCTAAGTGCATTGATGAGCAGTTTAAATTCAATGGGAGAAATAAACAGCCACCGCGAGATCCATTTAATTCAATGATAAGTTTGGGATATTCTATTCTAATGAATGAGATATATGGATCATTGGAGAGTAAAGGTTTGAATCCATACTTTGGTTTTATGCATAGAGATTCAGATAGACATCCGACTCTTGTTAGTGATCTTTTGGAGGAATGGAGAGCAACTATTGTTGATTCGACTGTAATGAGTTTAATAAATGGACATGAAATAAATAAGAATATGTTTGGCTATGAGGATGATGATGGATGCTATATTAACAGAGCAGGATTAGATGTTTTTCTGAAAAAGCTTGAAAAGAAAATGATGACTTCGTGTAACTATTTGTATAGAGTTGATTATACTGTGAATTTTCGAAGGGCTATTTCATTGCAGATAGATAATCTGATAAAAGCTATTAAAGAAAATGACGCTACCATATATGAGCCCGTTATAATAAGGTGATGCTTATGGAAAGAGAAAATTATTTTTTAACTATTGATGAGAAGATTGACTATGATAAAACTCTCGTTCTGATAATATATGATATTATTGATAACAAGAAGCGAACACATTTTTCTAAGCTGATGGAGGGATATGGAAACAGAGTTCAAAAATCAGCATTCGAAGCTAAACTAACAAGCAAGCAATATGACAAATTGTTGTCGGTAATACCTAAGTACTGTGATGAAAGTGACAGTATAAGGGTTTATAAACTAACATCTAAATGTCAGGTAACTTGCTGGGGGTATACTGATATTACAGATGAGGATGAGATAATACTTATATAAGGAGAAGAGTATGGGAAAAACAATTCTTTTTTCGCCAATCGGCGGTACGGATCCAATGTCGCAGAACAATTTTTATGATGGATCTATGATTCATATTTGCAGAGTATATAAGCCGGATATTGTTTATCTGTATATGTCTAATGAAATGCTGGGATTTCAAAAGACTGATGATAGATATATGTATTGTTTAAAAAAGCTTGAAAAGCTGATTGATCATAAGATGGAAATCAGGATGATTGAAAGACCTGATCTTACTGAGGTACAGAGATTTGATGAGATCTATTCTGATTTTGTAGATTGTATAAAGACGATAACCGCTGATATGCAGGAAGATGATAAACTTTTGTTAAATGTATCAAGCGGTACGCCTGCAATGAAGAGCTCGTTACTGGTTATGAATGTATTGGGAGAATTTGATTTTACTGCTGTTCAGGTATCTACACCGGATAAGAGTATTAATGAACATACTCATGATGGATATGATGTTGAAACACTGTGGGAAATGAATCAAGATAACAATGAGAGCTTTGTCAATAGATGTAGTGAGGTTGGATGTCAGGCTCTTTTAGATCAGAAGAAGGTGGAGTTAGCGAAGACATTTATTGATACATATGATTATTCGGCTGCTTTGGAAATCCTTGATAAGAGCAATAACAAAAGAATTAAAGAATGCGCAGACCTTATTTTATTAGCTAAAAATCGATTGGAACTGGATTTTTCAAGTGTAAGCAAGCATGAAAAAACACTGGGTGTTGACTTCACTCCGGTAAAGTCAGGTGATGCTAAAAAGCTGTTCGAATATGCTCTTACCTTACAGATAAAACAAAAAAGGAAACAGTATGCAGATTTTCTTAGAGCAATCACTCCGTTGATAGCTGATCTGTTTGAGGCGATACTTAAAAAGCAGTGCGGAATTAATATTGATGATTATACATTCTTTGACAGAAAAGGTGGAAGGAAATGGAGTGTACAAAAACTTGAAAATAATCAAGAACTGATGAATATTCTACAAGGAGATGCATCTGAACTCGTTTTGGGTTATGTGTATTCACATAATATTAAATCAATCATAGAAAACAAGTCTAACGATCCAAATTTAAGAGAAATTGTAAATGATCTAAGGAATGTTGAGGATAGAGTACGTAATCTGGCTGCACATCAGATTATATCCGTAAATGATGACATGATACGTGAACACACGGGATATGATAGTCGTGCAATAATGAATACTATAATATCTGCCTTTGATTATACAGGGTTTAATATAAAACGTGATAAATGGAATTCATATGATGAAATGAATGCTGTAATCAAGTCAAAGATGATGATTTAGCGCAAATAATGTTTATGTGGAGGGTATTACATGACCCCAAAATATTCAATCTTATATTTCAAACAAGAACTGAATATTTATATCAATGACATCAGAACCTACCTGAACGAAGGTATCAAGGTTTTCTGGTTTGGTTCGTCTACGGATAAAACAAGGCTAAGAGAAACCTTCCGACCATTTGCGGATGAGTTCTTCCTGCAGTCCTTCGATATATCAGCTATAAATGACAAGCAGACTAATAACGAAACTGACAGTCAGATAGACAGCCAAACAAACAGTCAGATAAATAGACAGACGACCAGTCAGAATAACAGCCGGATAAACGGCCAATCAAGCAGCCAGCTAAATACTCAGAACGACTCTCAATCTCTTCACCCCACAATCATCATCGATGGTATCGGCATCACCGATACCCACAGCTCTCTGATCAGCTTCCTGGAGGCTAACATCCTTCAGTTCAATGCCGCTCAGTACAAGGTTGAGCATAATTCACCGGATTCGAATATCGTTGTTAAAGCGTCTGCCGGTACCGGTAAGACTACTGTTATGATCGACAGGATCCTTTACTTGATGCATATGGTTCCGGGGCTTGATATGTCTGAGATTTATATGATCACCTTCACCAACGAAGCGACCAATCAGATGAATGACAGACTTCAGGAGATGCTGATGAAGAAATATGCTCTTACGAAGAACAAGAGGTATCTGACCTGGCTGGAACAGCAGTCGCAGATGCATATCAGTACTATCGACAGTCTGGCTTATGATCTGTTCAGACGCTTTGGTTCTGGTGTTGGCTTCGGCAGAGATCTGCAGATAACACCGATGGAGAAGGACAGGAAGGATCTTATCAAGGATCTTCTTTCTGAAGAGCTGAGTTCGGACAAGTCTATAGCTGCTCAGATCGGTATGAATTATTCACAGGCAAGTAAGCTTATTGACGATTATTGGAAGGAGCTTACCCGCAAGGGTTATACGATGGCTGAGGTTATGCATAGGGATTGGGGCGAGACTGATCCTTCTCTTGCCGAGCTTCAGAGAGTTATTAAGGCTGTTCTGCGTCGTTTTGAGGGCCGTTACAAGCAGATCAAGCTGGAAGCTAACGCAATCTCCATAGATGATCTTTTCTTCGATTTCGGGCACTATATGCTTTCAAACCGTATCAGCTGTGAAGGACTTGATATGAAATATCTCTTCGTTGATGAGTTCCAGGATACTGACGCAACTCAGATTATGTCCTTCGCCAAGCTTGTACGTGATATCGGTGTTCATCTCTTCGTGGTTGGAGATGTTAAGCAGAGTATTTATGGCTTCAAGGGCGCTACCGACAAGGCTTTCGACATTCTTGACAAGAAGATGGATAGTGATCTGGAGTATTTCAGTCTGAGAAACAATTATCGTACCTGCCGTAACCTTATGGGTGATATGGAGAGGTATTTCTTCGAGTGGTCCAGAGACGGGCTTCTAAAATACGAGGATTCGGTCAGACCATTCAATTCTAATAAAGGCAAGGTTGAGATGACTCTTGTTGAAAATAAATACGATTATGACAGCCTGACGATTGAAGCGATAAGTGAGGCTCTTGAATCGCTTGAAATGGATATCAGAGCGGGCAGGAAGAAACCGGGAAGCAAGTCGAGAGTAGCAGTACTCGTAAGAAGTGCGAACAAAGCTGATTATGTTGCAAATCTATGCAGGGCAAACGGAATGTCTGTCGTTCTTAACTCTGACAGACCATTCTTCAGGTCGCGTGCCGTGAGAGATTTCTACGCCATGATCAGTTCATATATATTTGTTGATCAGCCTGTCTATATGTTCAATTATCTGATGACTCCATATGCACGTGTTAAGGGTGAGATGAGTATCAGAGAACTGGAGAAGATAAGCGGTGATGACAGAGAGTTAAGGAAATATCTCACCACCTTTATGGCTGATACCGGATGGCTGGAGCATCAGAAGGAATTCAGATCTAGGCCTATTCTTTCTGTGATCAAGGATATGATCGAGAAGGATGATCTGATCGATAATTACATTGCAAGAGATAAGGCAGAGCTCTTTGCGGGACAGCTTTCCGAAGCTGCTATCAACAGGCAGGCAACGATCGATGCGAAGCGTTACAGGCTGTGCCTTGATAAGCTGATGGATATGATCCAGCAGAGGATGGATGGTGAGTTCGCGACGCTCTATGATTTATATATTTATCTGACCCTTATGATCGCAACTAACCGTGAGGATAAGGAACCTGATGTTGATCTGGCGGATGATTATAAGAGTGTTTATATCATGACGGTGCATAAGTCCAAGGGACTTGAATTTGATACTGTTATCATGCCTGCTATGGGCGGAAATATAATTCCTAGAGAGGATACAACTATTCTTGTAAATGACGAGAAGGTTGGCTGGGTTTATCTGGGTAAACCGGGTGAGAAGCAGTGCAGCAGGTGGTACAAGGAGCTTCGTGTTGAAGCTATAAACAGGGGCATGGAAGAGGAGACTAGGATCCTCTACGTAGCGATGACCAGAGCCGTAAATAAGCTTGTTCTTCTGGTTAGCAGCGACAGCAGATATGAAAGCTGGTCGACTCTGATAAGAAAGGTGGGGCTGATAAATGAGTAACAAGGTCTATTCATATTCGAATATATCAGAACTGCAAAAAGCCCCTTTCTACAGTGAGATACTGACGACTCCTCAGATTGCTATGTCCAAGGAGGTTGCTGCGATCCGCTACAAGATTCCGGCTCTGAAGAAGTATGTTGCAAGCTTCAATACTTTTGAGAAGATGCTTTTTCCGGACTGGAACAACAGCGGACAGAAGTTCAGATATATTTCGATACTTAATCATCTCCTCAGGGAGAAGATTAATAGATGTTATGATAAATACGAAAAAGAATGGCTGCTTGGCTGTAAGAAGAACCTGAGCAGTGCCATTAATAATATAATTAAGCTTGAAGAGATGCGTGTGCGTCCTGAGAATATCAAAGCTGATGACAGGGATATCAAATTGTTTAAGGAGATGTGGGAGACTGTCATAAGAAATGATGATGCTATATCTCTGTTCAGAAAGCGTTGTAGTGAACTGGAGGATCCGGATAACTTTATAAGTTGTGCCGAAAAAGCCTTCAATGCTTCTGTGAAGGATAAGGCTAAGAGCCTTGTTGCGACGAAGACGGATTTCACCGGAAGAAAGATCATCTTTAACGGTTTT
The DNA here is from genome assembly GCA_946544235.1 of uncultured Lachnospiraceae bacterium. Classification (GTDB taxonomy): domain Bacteria; phylum Bacillota; class Clostridia; order Lachnospirales; family Lachnospiraceae; genus Eubacterium_Q. The sequence continues at coordinate 20,725 of CAMNMC010000057.1, forward strand.
CAGTTCTTCACACCACTTCAGAGATTTGTCTACGAAGGCTTCAGGAAGGCCGGATTTGAGATCATTGCGCTTATTCAGGATGATATCAGATATCCATACGCGAATGAAATATGGAATCATCTCTATGCTGAGCAGAATGGTTTCCCGTCTCGTCGAGACTGGGTGAGACAGCCTGTAACCACGAAGAATCCTCTGGGTGAGATCTTTGAGACCGGTGAGCCGGTTCAGGCTGATAATGTTAAACTGATAAAATATAAAAATACTATAGAGTTTATCGAGGATATAGACCGCATCAAGAGCGAAGGTTATTATATTTACTCCTCTGATGATCGTACCGTCAACAGGATACTTAGAGATTATTTTCCGGAAGACTATGAATCGAGAAATCTCCTGGCGTATCCGATCGGACAGTTTATCTATATTCTTCATAAGCTGTGGGATGAGAGCAGGGAAGGTATAACGCTAACTCCTGATAACCTCAGGAAGATCTTTGCTTCGGGCTGGCTTTCTTATAAGGGGCGAAGCAGCGCCGTATATACTGAGACGCTGGAGAGAATACTTCCGTATTTTGATAACTGTTTTTCTCTTGCTGAATGGACGGAGAGACTGGATGTTTTGAGGAAATCCTATGATGAAGCGGTTGCTGTGTTTAAGGAATCAACCGGAAGTAAGACGACTGTAAGGACTAAAGAATTACTCGGCAATCCTTTCAAGAATTTTAGTGCATTTTCGGTGGAAGAGGATAGGCTTGAAGCAGTGACCGGTATCATCCGCCAGCTGATTGAGATGGCAGAGTCTCTGTTCGGCAAGAACGAGCCGATATCGCTTCACAAGCATATAAGTAAGCTGGATGCGATGATCCAGATGAATGATGATACTTACCTTGAACTTTTCCGGAAGGAACGTGAAACCGTTAAGAAGATCTTTGATGTTCTGGTAAGTGACAAAATCAAGGATTACTCTTACTATCCGGGCGATATAGCTGCGGCTATGCTTCACTATATGGGCGATAAGCTGGAGGACGAAGATACGAATAGAGACAGGCCGGGCGTGCTTGTATTTAACATCTTCCAGATCGAGGCTGCTCCGATCTCTAAGGCTAAGGGCAAGGTGCATATCTGCATGGCTGATATCCAGAGATTGCCGGGTTCAAGCGGAAGCTACAGCTGGCCGCTGGATGAAAAGCTTCTCGAGGATATTGTTGGAAATACCGGTAATAAATATGTAAGTGAACTGCTTGAAAACAGTAAGCTGACCGCACTGTCAAACAGATATTATATTTATACTGCTCTGCAGAACGAGGATGTGGAAATCTCGTGGGTTGCAAAGCAGGCTGATAAGCTTCTTTCACCATCGCCATACATCACGCTTCTGGATAAGCTTTCAACCTCAAAGATCAGCGAGAGTGGAGTGCGGAAGGTTGATCAGCAGTATGTTTCGGATATAAGGGCGATTAGAAAGCTGGACAAGACCTTTGATATTACAAAGGCAGAGAATAAATACCAGCGCGAGGCAGAGCTGGAATATGCGCTCTGTCCGATGAGATTTGTATATAGTTACATCCTGAACGACAGTCCTGTTTACAGAAATGAGTTTCAGCAGAATAAGGCTATTGTTAGATATATTCAAGTACTGAATACCCTGCTTGAAGGTAAATATGATATCGAATATATCGCCGGGCAGGTATTTGAACTGATCCCGGGAATCCGTAAGGCTGAGAAGCGCCAGATTATTGATGATGCTAAACGCTATGATCTTCCTTATAACGATGGAGGATATACCGATTATTGGGACAAGGCGTATACAGACTACAGGATCAATCTGAAATTCCCTGACAAGGATGTTTACAGGGCGGCAAGAGGCCAGGCTGATAAGCTGAATGGTCAGTATGGTAGGAGAAATGTAGAATACGTGAATAAAGGGCCAGACATGGAGAAGAATTGCTTGTTCTGCCCGCATGAGTCGTATTGCAGAAGGTCACTCTTTGGTGTGGATTACAAGGAGGACAACAAATGATAGATAAAGCTTTTTGGCAGGAAGTGAATAAGGCCTGGACTAGGGAATCGAAGACCAGCTTCATCTACAAATCCGGAAAAAGCAGTGAGTTCGCTCCGGAGCTTAAGGCTTTCGGAGGGATGTTCGACGAGGTTGAGACTGACGGTGACTTTGAACTGGATTTTGGAAGTGGCGGAACAGCTGGCGGTTTTGGTGCAGGTGGTTTCGGTACTACTGGTTACGGTGCTGGTGATGGTAGTTTTAGTGTTGGCGGTACCGGATTCGGTGGTGCTGGTGTGGCTGGTAGAGAGTCAGTTGAGGTTAAGCCGAGATTAGATAATGAGCAGTTTATGGCCCTTATAGAAAAAAGAAATCTGCCGAGTTTCGCTGAAGCATGCGATATGCTGATAGCTTGCAAACTCCCGGCAAAGATGGAAGATGTCTATAACAACCTATCGGACGAGATGAGAACGCTTCAGGAGGCGATCACAAAGTTTACAGACATCTACAAAACGGACATGACGGAGTTCTACGAATACTATATTCCTGAGACGCTTGAGCTTGCTTCTGCTTATCTGGAATATGTGAATGCCAAGGTTGATCCGGCCGTTATTTCTGAAACAGAAGATGAACTGATGCAGTCGTCGGAAAAGCTGCTTATTGCACTTCAGGACAAGAAATCTGAGCTCTATAAATTCGGCTCGATGGAGCTTAAAGCCAGGGCTCAGGCACTAGATTCACTTATGAGCCAGGACGGCCACGTTAGTCCGGAGTTCAGGTTATAATTTGCTACAGTTTGTGGTATAATAAATTTATGTTTTTATACATTCAGGAAGAATTGAGAAATATATTTTTTGATGCTAATTATATACAGATTGATTGTAGTGAATGTTTTATTCCTTGTGAAAGAGGTAGTTAAATGACTGATATTATAGATATAAAAGAAAATATTGAAAGCATTGTCTTTGATATAATAGCGCACGATAGCGAAGAAGAATGGTTTGAGTTTAAAGAAAACTGGTATGAACCTTATGAGCTAGGACAGTATATATCTTCTATGTCTAATGCCGCCGCGTTTTTGGGGAGGGACTATTCCTATTTTATTTGGGGTATTAATAATGATACTCATGATATAGTTGGAACAAAATTCAAATATCAGGTGGATGTAAAAGGAGAACCGCTTCAGCATTTTCTTGCTAGGCAGCTTAAACCGGAAGTCGCATTTGATTTTCAGGAAATAACAATACGGGATAAAAGAGTTGTTGTATTAATTATACCTGCAGCGGTTAAGGCGCCGACATCCTTTAATGATGTGAGATATATAAGGATAGGTTCTAGCAAAGAGAATATAATAAAGTACCCAGAAAGAGAATCTCTGCTGTTTAGCATACTTAGAAGTGGCTTCCCATCTGTGAGCAATACAGAGTCAGAATATCAAGACCTGTCATTTAATAAACTTTTTACTTATTATGAATCAAAAGGAATCCAATTGAATAAAAGAACATTTAAAAAGAATCTTGGATTTTTGACAGGGAGCGGAAAGTATAATCTTCTGGCGCAACTTTTATCTGATAATAGTCATTTCACAATTAGGTTTGCAGTGTTTGCAGGAAATGATAAGGCATCAACTATGTACTCAGTAAGGGAGTTTGGTAATACATGTATTATTTACTCGTTGGATGATGTACTTCACTATGGAGAATTGCTTAATATTCCACAGGCCGATGAACGAAATAGAGTCGTTGAAAGAAAAGAAGTTCCATTGTTTGATTATAAGGCATATTCTGAAGCTGTGATTAATGCATTTGTTCATAATAAGTGGGTTGATGAGAACGGACCAATGTTTACTGGATTCAAGGATCGTATAGAAATACTTTCCAGAGGTGTACTTCCTCCAAAACAGACTATCGAAGGCTTTTATGCCGGTGAGTCTGTACCGGTAAATGAAGCGTTATCTAAGATATTTATTCAACTTCATATTACTGAACACACAGGAAGAGGTATTCCTAAAATAACAAGTGTATATGGAAAAGAAAATATTAGAATAAAAGAGAATAATATTCTTGTTACTATTCCATATAATCGACTTGGGGATGAGGTGTATGCCCCAGTCAGTACACAAGTTGATACACAAGTCAATACACAAGTCAGTACACAAGTCGATACCCCAGTCATTACCCCAGTCACTACCCCAGTCACTACCCCAGTCACTACCCCAGTCGATGCACCGGACTATATAAATGATATCGAGGAAAAAATACTACTATTTTGCAAAGAACCCAAAGGAATACTTGAATTGGCAGAGCATCTTGGATATAAAGAAAAGAAGACTGTTAGGAATTATCTTCATCCATTGATAGAAAGAGGACAAATGGCTATGACAATACCGGAAAAACCTAATAGTAGATATCAGAAATATATAACAATAGAATGAGCTTAGGAAATTGTTGAGGGAATATATTTATCAGGAGGTTACAGTACTATGGAGGAAACAAAAAACACTAATGTAAATGGAACTGAGCAGGAATCTAAGATGCCTACTCTTACTCTTGAACCGGGGGAGAGGGAGTTCAAGTTTGATTTCAAGGAACCGTCCTTCGGTGGCGACGAAGTAGCGGAAGCCGGAGAAACAGGTGTTACAGCCGGAGCCGTTGACGAGTCTGAACTGTCGGAAGAAGAGAGGGCAAGGGTTAATGAGTTCTATAAGCAGATTGACGTTTCGAACGTGAAGATGGTCAATTCATACGGAACCGGTGCTCAGAAGGGTATTGCAACCTTTTCTTCGACAATAACCAAGAACGTTAAGACCAAGGAATTTGGCGAGGTTGGTGACAGTCTGAGAGAACTTCGTGTTGCTATCGGAAGCACCATGACTCCGCCTAAGAAAGGATTGGCCGGAATCTTCCAGAAGGGCAAGGCGAAGGTTACGTATTTCATAGCTAATTATGAGAGCGCGGAGACAAATATTTCTAAGATTGAGAAGGACTTGAAGAGACATCAGCAGACTCTGACGAAAGACATCTTCATCTATGATCAGATGTACAACATGAATCTTGATTTCTACAAGGAGCTTACGATGTACATTATCGCAGGTAAGAAGGCTCTTGCTGACGCAAGAAGCACCAGACTGGTTGCTCTTAAGGATAGGGCAGAGCAGACCAAGGATCAGCTGGATGTTCAGTATTACAGGGATTATCAGGATGCCTGCAATAGATTTGAGAAGAGGATATTTGATCTTGAGACTACAAGACTTGTATCAATCCAGATGGCTCCACAGATCAGACTTCTTCAGAATGAGGACCAGGATCTTGTGGATAAGCTGCACTCGGATGTCATAAATACCATTCCACTCTGGAGAAATCAGATGGTTCTTGCACTAGGTATCGAGCATAGCAGAAGAGCGCTGGAGGCTCAGAGTGCGATAACTGAGATGACAAATGAGATGCTCAGACATAATGCCGAAACTCTTAAGCAGGGAGCAATAGACGCGGCCATAGCTTCCGAAGAGGCAATCGTTGATGTTGAAACACTGAGAAAGGTTAATGAGGATATTATCGCCTCGATTAACGAAGTTGTTAAGATACATGAGGAAGGCTCTAAGAAGCGTGCTGAGGCTCAGCATGAGCTTGTTAAGATTGAGGATCAGTTGAAGGAAGCACTTGTGGCCGCTGGAAGTAGATAATGTGCTGTCAAAATGTATGTCAGCAACGTTGATGAATGTATATCGGTAATGTTGAAATCATACCGGTTGATGGCATATGAGTAATGCTAAAAATGTCCATCGTTTGATGAGATTTGTGGTAGGATAGCGATGATACAGTGTACAGAGTAAGAGTTTAAGATGATGTAGTGATAGATGATAAGGCGGAACGTATGGCATATGTTACGAGGAGGCAGCGAGCTGAAAAGAGAAGAAAGAAGATGAAGAGAATAGCCATTACTATTTTAGTGGTGGCTATACTTTGTATTGCGGCAATTGTGGCCATATGGGTGATACGCAACAAGAAGCCGAAGCGTGGTGCAAATACGACCGACATGACCATCCCGGCTTACTCCGGCTCGCCGTATGTTGAGGTAAATGGCAATAAACCGTATTTTACAGACGATGAGAAGCGGAGATCTGCGTTTGAAACGTACAGTGATCTTGATGAGCTCGGAAGGTGCGGCATTGCATATGCCTGCGTGAGTAAGGAACTTATGCCGACGGAGGAACGAGGCGAGATAGGAAGCATAAAACCGACCGGATGGAAGCAGGCGAAATATGAGGGCATCGTTGATTCGAAGCCACCGTATCTCTACAATCGCTGTCACCTGATTGCATATTGCCTCACCGGTGAAAATGCAAACGAGAAGAATCTGATCACCGGAACGCGTTACATGAATGTCCAGGGCATGTTGCCGTTTGAGGAGAAGGTTGCGAGGTATCTGGACAGTCATGAGAACAACCGGGTGCTGTACAGAGTCACACCGGACTTCGAGGAGGGCAATCTCCTTGCAAGCGGTGTTCTGATCGAGGCTTACTCTATCGAAGATAACGGAGAAGGGATATGCTTCTGTGTGTATTGCTATAACGTCCAGCCCGGCGTGGTGATCGATTACAAGACCGGAGAGAACAAGGCGGAGAAGTGATGTAAAAAAGAAGGTATACAAATGCGTTTATTTATAGCTATTCAATTTGATCAGAAAGTGCTTGATTCATTGAAATCGTTTCAGAACAAGTTGAAGTCGCAGGGGGTGAAAGGAAATTACAGTCGAGGAGAAAACCTTCACCTGACGCTGGCCTTTATAGGTGATTATGATGATCCCGGCAAGGTTTTGGATGCGATTAATCAGGTTGAGATCAGACCGTTTGATATCATGCTTGAGGGTGTTGGACAGTTCGGAGATATTTTCTGGGCAGGACTTGCGAAGAACCCTGCCCTTGAGGCGGTTGTCAGGAGGCTGCGCAGAAAACTCGAGGAATATGATATTCCTTACGACAAGAAGAAGTTTTTACCGCATATTACACTTATCCGCAAGGCTGCAGGAATCACCAGGGATAGTCTTACTTCCTTTGATGCATCAGAAGCGAAAATGAGAGTGACCGGGATATCGCTTATGAGGTCAGACCGGGGAGAGCATGGGATGATATATACGGAAATAAGGAATTAAGCCGGAAATATATAATTTGAGTGGTAGAATGATGAAAAGCAAGATTTCTATTTTTCTAAAAATCTTAATAGTGATATTTGTTATTACAGGAACTGTGATCATGTTTCAAGGCGCTGCCGATGATACAGGGCTGGCATCGTCGGGGCTGAAGAATCTGAAATACTATACAGTATTATCCAATCTTCTCTGCGGAATTGTAACACTGATTGACTTGCTGGTTTTTGTGATCAAAAAGAGAAGAATATCGGTTTTGCTCAGGCTGATCTCGGTATCTGCGGTTGGCGTGACTTTCGGTGTCGTTGCCTTTTTCCTCCAGCCGATGTACAGAGAAATGAACATGTATAAGGGTGGAAATCTGTGGTTTCATTTGATAATACCTGCGACGGCTATGATTGAGTTTATTCTTTTTGATGAGGCAAACTGGCAGGGAGAGGACAGCTTTCCGTTTAAATATACGATTATTTCGGCTGTAACCTCCGTGATTTATGGCTTTGGTTATCTGGTCAACATTCTCATAAATGGCAAGGGAGAATGGCCTCATACGAACGACTGGTATGGGTTCCTAAACTGGGGATATCCTGTTGGAATAATCATATTTGCAGTCGTTGTTGTGATTAATTGGGCAGTGGCAATAGGAATAAGAACGTTGACAAAGTGTGTAAATAAAAGAGCTGAGTAGTAACGAGTAATCAGATAGATGGTAGGAATAGAGGCGGGCGAAGGTATTAAGAGTAACAGATATTTCCCGGTCGCTCTCCGAGAGACCTGTTTTGAAAAGCTGTTTTGTATAATGAGTCCAACATATAAATCACCCGATGAGGGTAACGAAAAGGAGGACTTTGATATGAAAGATAACAAATGGCTTGACGCTGTTATGGGCGTTGCTACAGGAGATGCTTTAGGACTTCCGGTTCAGTTTATGAGCCGCAGTGCAATCGCGAAAAATCCGGTTACGGATATGAAGAAGGGCAGTTCGTATTTTGGACCTGCAGGAACATGGTCAGATGATACGAGCATGACCATGGCTATGCTGGACAGTATTAAGAAACTTGGAAGAGTTGATGTGCAGGATATTATGGAACGCTTTGTAGACTGGCTCTTCAATGCAAAATACTGCTCTGTGGGCGAGCCTATCGATGTTGGCGCTGCCTGTTATGAAGGTGTAAAGAGATATCATAGGAACAGGGATATTCATACCTGCGGCAAGACTGGTGAGAGAGCAAACGGAAATGGTTCTCTTATGAGAAATATACCGATAAGCCTGTTCTATGCCGAGAAGGTCAGAAGTGGTGAAGTAACCGTTGATGAAGCAATTAGGGATATACATGCTGTGTCTGCGCTTACGCATAATCATCTGAGAGCTTGCATGGCCTGCGGGCTGGATTTCTTCCTTGTATATGCAGTACTTTATGAGGATGGCAGTCTTGCGGAACGTCTGCAGAAGGGCATAGATGCGGGCTTTAAATATTATGGGGCTGATCCGGCAAATCATAGAGAGATGACGTATTACGGCAATCTGATGTATATTTCCGAACTGGCTGAGTTTCCGGAATCAGAGATCCGCAGTTCTGGTTATGTGGTAGATACCTTTGAGGCTGCAATCTGGTCACTTGTAACTACAGATAATTACAGGGATGCTATGCTGAAGGCGGTTAACCTCGGTGATGATACCGATACGATCGCGGCGATTGCCGGCGGTCTTGCAGGACTATATTATGGCTATGAGAGTATACCTGAGGAGTGGCTTTCTGAACTGGTCAAGAGAGAGTGGCTCGAGGAAATGTGCAGGATGGAGGCGTAGATGATGATTTATGATATTCATACGCATATTTTATATGGTATTGATGATGGCTCGAGAGACAGAGAAATGTCTCTGCAGCTTCTGGGTATGGCTTATGAGCAGGGCGTGCGAGGCGTATTTCTGACCAATCACAGCTATGGGATGGACAGATATTACAGGGATTATTACATCCGTTTTGACGAGTTGAAAAAGCTTGCCGGAGATATGTATCCCGAACTGTCATTATTTAAGGGCTGTGAGATACTTTGCTACCGGGATGAGATGGAGAAAAATGTTCGTAAGATCCGTGATGGAGTGTATCCTGCATTGAATGGTACGAAATATGTTTTGATCGAATTTGATCCGCTCGTCACGAAGGGTGTGCCTGAGATGGAATACTGCATAGACAAGGTTCTGAATGCCGGGTACATACCTGTAATAGCTCATGTGGAGAGATATCATAAGCTTTACGATGATCCGTTGGCAGATATAAGGAAACTGAAGGACCTTGGCTGTAGGGTTCAGGTCAATCTGTACAGTGTTGAGCAGGATCAGGGCAAGGTTGGCGGAGGAACCAGAAAGATACTTGCAAATATGCTTCTGTCGGATCACCTGGTGGATTTTGTCGGAACGGATACGCATAATACAGAATATAAATCACCTGAGGCTGCCGTCGGAGCAAGAGCTTTACGTGAGAAATATGGCGATAACTATGCCGATGAGGTGTTATATAAAAATGCTGAAAATATGCTGATCTAGAATGAGAAATCAGGGAGGATTCTGACAAAGAATGAGGTGATTTTCATGAGCTTTGATGATCAAAATCAAGCGGTAAGTTGAGTCTGCTGGAGTTAGTTATAATTCTTACAATAATTGCTGTTATAGTTTTTACGCTTGAAGCTGTTGTGGGTGAACTGGTCGCGTTTGTGGTTCTGATTATTATTTTTATGGCTATTTGGAATATATGATGAAATGGGAGACTGATTTATGAACATAGAAAACCAAAAAATTCTGTATAAACTTATATCGGGAAATGATGAGTATCTTCTGCGTGAAAACCATGAGGGGGATATCTCACCATCGATAAGGAAGACCACAGCGCAGGATGGGCAGCATCCATATGCAATCGTAATAACCTGCTCGGATTCGAGAGTTATTCCGGAGGCTATATTTTCTGCAGGAATAGGAGAATTGTTTGTTATTCGCGTTGCCGGTAATGTGCTTGATAACCATCAGCTGGGCAGCATAGAATATGCATTTTCACATCTGGATGCCAATCTTATTGTCATGCTTGGTCATACAAAATGTGGGGCTGTCGGCGCGGCTATTCATAGTCATGGAGAATCGGACAGGTATATCAAATATATTATCGATGATATTTCTGAGGCGATTGGCCCAGAGCGAGATGACTATAAAGCTACGGTTCTGAATGTCAGGCATGGTGTGAATATCATAAAGAAAGCCTTTCACGATCATCCGGAGATTGAATCCGGTGAGCTGGATATAGTCGGTGCAGTTTATGATATTGAAACCGGCAAGGTTGAGTGGGTAGACGAGTAACAATATGGTGAGAAAAAGAATGACGAGGGGGAAATTCTGATGGAAATAAAGAAGATATTTTTCGATATGGATGGTGTTCTTGCTGACTTTGATCGTGGTGTAAGAGAGTTTTGCGGGATGGAGCCGACTCCGCAGGGAGATGACTGGCGTCCGGGCATGGATGATCCGATGTGGGCGAAGATCAGAGAGGTTGAACATTATTATGATAAACTGGAGCTTATGCCGGGTGCCAAGAACATGTTTGATACACTTTACGCAAAATATGGCGGCAAGTGTGAAATCCTGACCGGTATACCAAAACCTAAACGTGGAATACTCACATCAGGAGAGGATAAAACTAACTGGGCACACAGGCTCCTTTCGGAAGATCTGGTTGTTAATATTGTATTCCGCGAAGAAAAACCGAACTATTGTACCGGTAAGGATTGTATACTGATAGATGATCTTGAGAAGAATATTGAAGCCTGGGAAGCCATCGGAGGCACCGGAATACGCTTCATAAGTGCTGAAGATGTGTTGAGAAGGATTGGAGAGATAGAGAAGTTTTGATCACGGTAGAGGATAGAATGATATGAACAAAACATGTGAGGAAGCAGATGACATATAACGATGAGAATCTTATTTGGGAAGAAGTTAAAACAGAACATATAGTTCAGGATGAGTGGATAGATTTCAGAAAAACAGCATTTCGGTTTCCAGATGGACGTATATTTGAACCATTTTATACATATAGTCGAAGAGATTATGTTGTGATCGTTGCCTCTGATGAAGAAGGGAAATATCTCTGCGTTCGTCAGTTCAGGCAGGGAATCAGAGAGGTGACTGTCGAATTTACTGCCGGAGGAATAGAACGTAGCGATGGTAAAGAGTATGGGGATCACGTAAACTGTACAGTGGAGGATGCACTTGCGGCAGCAAAAAGAGAACTGCTCGAAGAAACAGGATATGAATCTGATGAGTGGAGGCATCTGATAACAATACCGTCAAATGCGACCATTGCGGATAATATGGCGTATATTTTTACTGCTCATAATTGTAAGAAGAAAGCTGATCAATCATTGGACGAGATGGAATTCCTGAATGTGGAGAAATATACACCGGAGGAAATAGAGGAAATGATTGCCGGCGGAAACTTCAAACAGGCCATGCATGTTATGGCATGGCTGCTTGCGCAAAGAGAATAGAACTTTAATTGTGAGAAAAAAAATATGTGCGGAAGATATTTTATTGACAGATCAGCTGAACTAAAAACTGTTATAAATGAGATGAAGACCTCGGTTCTTGTGAAGCTGTGGGAGAAAACCTCGACGATAGTTACCGAGGGCGAAATACGCCCTACGGATGTCGTTCCGGTCATAGCTTTAAACAGGCGGGGAGAGTCATCTGTATTTCCAATGAAATGGGGTTTTTCGGGAAAGCCTCTCCTATTTAATGCCAGAGTTGAAACAGCGTCGACGAAGCCGAGCTTCAGAAATGAGTGGCTGACGCACAGGTGCGTGATCCCGGCGTCGAACTATTTTGAGTGGAGTCATATTACCGGTGCAGATGGTAAGAGGCGTACTTTGGACAAATACAGTATTAAGCCGGAAGGGGAGAATGTAACGTGGCTCTGCGGCTTATACAGATTTGAAAATGAGATGCCTGTATTTGTGATTTTGACTCGTGAACCGGGCAGTGCGGTGAGCAGGATTCATGACAGAATGCCGCTGATCATTTCGAAAGATATGATCAATGAGTGGATCAGACCGGACTCGGATCCGGATATGATAGTTACAAGGGCGTTGACGGATGTGACGCTGGAGAAGTGTTGTTGAAATAATGAAGAAGCTAAGAAGCTTTCACGAGAAGAGAAATATATAAAGTGATAGTGTCATGTGACCAATAAAACTGGGTTAAAATTACAGCTTTAGATGAACAATGAAAACGATAAAAGTATATAAGGGAGAGAATATGACAAGAGTATATTTGGCAAGTCCGTTTTTTAATGATGTGGAAATAGAGAACCTCTCAAAAGCAGAGAAGATACTCAGGGAGAAGGGGCTGTATGTTTTCAGTCCGCGCGAGCATGAGGTTCGAGAAGGAAACGTGGGCAATCCGGCATGGAGCCTGGCAACCTTCACAAATGACATACGCGGTATCGATTCCTGCGAATATGTTGTTGCGTTGTACTATGGCAATTACAGCGACAGCGGCACGGCGTGGGAGATCGGATATGCTTTTGCAACGAATAAGCCGGTCATTGTCGTGCATTTTGGTGACAGCTCCAATCTTATGATCCACGAAGGCTGCCACAGTAATCTTATGAGTCTGCAGGAACTCAGTGAATACGATTTTGAAACGCTGGATAGAAGCAGATATACCGGAAAAATGTTTTAATGGATGTTTTGCAAGAAGTGTAATGATAAGTAAGGGGCTGCAGAAAATATGACGAATCCTTTTCTTACAACTGAAGAACAAGAGCAGATATATAATGCTTATTCCATGAATTTTAAGGATGAATTTCACAGGACAGGTCCGTATACGTATGAGACTGATTACGGATACGTTATCAGTTTATGCCCTGAAATAAAGTTTACCGGTGAGATGACCGGCAGGATACTGGCGAATCATTACAATATCAGGGGAGCAAATCGCGTTCCCGAATTCATAGATGTATGGGTTAAGGAGGACGATGAGTTGTGCTTTAAATATCGCAATCGCCCGGGACATGATCTTATTTCTGAAGCTGAAAGAATAAAGGTTCTTGAAGAAGAGATAGAAGCCATAAAGAATCAGAAGGGCATGGATGATCAGAGCTACGAGCTGTACAATAAAGCTGTGGTTAAGCTTCATGCCAGGAAGGAAGAGGAGAACCTGTATTTCAGAGAAGCTGAGATGTATTGGTCACTGATCAAAGAGCGTGACAGAGCACTACTGGTAAAGAGGAAAGAAGAGCATTTGGCAGTGGCAGATCAAAATAAAAAATTGGTTATTTCAGATATGAATTCTCTGGTCGATGAGTGTGACAGAGACATAAAAAGTTTTACGGCTTTTGCTAAAAGTGAAAGCTCTGCAACTGAAATCACGGATGCGGCAAATGAAAAACTGAAATCCCTGCGTGACACATGGATAGAGGCTCTGGCTATAGTGAATGATCGGGGATTTGATGACGAAGGCGATTATTCATATGCAACCCTGGGATACAAACTGAGCCTTGCATATAAGGAACGCTCGGAGATATTAAATGAATTCAGATTTGGGCTCGAAAGAAAGAATCTGGAGGAAGAATACGAAGAGTTTGATGCGCACCGGAAGCCGGAATTCTGAACGTTTGATGCGCACCGGAAGCCGGTAATTTGACTATTGGATAAAAAACAGGAGTGAATCTTGAAGCTGAAACTTAGAAATGATGCGGAGTATATCATTCATAATTCAATACAGGCAGTTTTACCGGATGAGGCTGTAATCAGAGCTCTGAAGAACTATAACGGAAGCGGCGGGAAAACGATACTTGTATCTGTTGGAAAGGCAGCATGGCAGATGGCGATGGCTGCCAAAAGAGTTCTGGAAAAGGTTGATAAGGGTATAGTCATAACAAAATATGATCACGTTAAGGGTGATATAGAGGGCGTCGAATGCTATGAGGCGGGGCACCCGGTACCGGATCAGAATGGCTTTGATGCAACCGCGAGAGCTCTGGAAATGGTTAAGGGACTTTCCGAGCGGGATACAGTTATATTTCTTCTGTCAGGAGGCGGAAGTGCATTATTTGAACTTCCTATGATTACGGGGGACGAGCTGGCTGATATTACAAAACAGCTGCTTTCGTCAGGGGCTGATATTGTTGAGATAAATACGATAAGGAAGAGGCTGAGCCGGGTTAAAGGTGGAAGATTTGCACTGGCTTGTGCGCCTGCTAAGGTTTTTTGCGTTGTGCTGAGTGATATAGTTGGAGATCCGCTGGATATGATTGCAAGCGGACCGGCATGTCCGGATAGTTCTACCTGCGAGGATGCTCGGAGGATAGTCGATAAATATAAAATCAGATTATCAAGTGAGGCAGCGGGACTTATGGATATCGAGACACCAAAGAGCCTGGATAATGTTGAAACTATGATCACGGGCTCGGTTCGCGAACTTTGTAAAGCTGCTGCTGAGTCCTGCAGAAAGCTTGGTTATGAAACTGAAATACTGACAGACAGCTTATGCTGTGAAGCGAGAGATGCCGGAAAATATCTGGCCGAGATAGCTGAACGTTATTCTAAAACAGGCAGAAAACTTGCATTTGTTGCCGGAGGAGAAACGGTGGTTCATCTGACAGGTAATGGCAAGGGCGGAAGGAATCAGGAGCTTGCGTTAAGTGCTGCTTTGGAGATCAGCAGATTGGAGAGAAGCGTGGCTGTATTTTCCGTAGGAAGCGATGGTACGGACGGCCCGACTGATGCAGCGGGTGGATATGTTGATACAGATACTCTTGTCGAACTCGCAGATAAGAATATCGATATTCATAAGGCTCTGGCGAATAATGATTCATATAATGCCTTGAAGACGGTGGGTGGCCTGATTGTGACCGGCCCAACCGGAACAAATGTGAATGATGTGGCGGTTGTGCTGATTGATTAGAAATGAGTTGACTGATCTATGGGAGATAAACATGACAAAAGATAATATTATTCTGATCGGTATGCCGGCTTCCGGTAAAAGTACAGTTGGCGTTATTCTTGCCAAGGTATTGGGCAAGGATTTTGTGGACAGCGACATAGTGATTCAGCAGCGGGAAGGTGCCAGATTAAGTGAACTTATAGAAAAATACGGCGTGGATGACTTTATGATACGAGAAGAAAAGGCAATACTTGGAATCGATGTATCGAATACCGTTGTGGCAACTGGTGGAAGCGCGGTTTACAGTGATAAGGCAATGAAGCATCTTGCGGAAGGCGCAAAGGTTGTATATCTCAAAGTTGAGCTTGAAGAATTAAAGAATCGTCTGTCGGATATTAATGGCAGAGGAGTTGTGCTTAAGGAAGGTGAAAACCTGAAATCGATATTTGAAACACGGTCAAAGCTATACGAAAAGTATGCTGATATCACAGTTGTGGAGGATGACACTACCATCGAAGATACTGTGCGGTTAATCTGTGAATTGGAAAAAGGAGAAGCTTCTGCTAAAAAAGAGGGATGGATTTCTATAGAAGATGCTTCCGTACAAAAAGGAAGCTGATTTTCTGAAGAAGCTATTTGAACAAACTGATTAGATAGGTTCAAAGCTTGCTATTATCAATAAGCTTTCATACGAAGAGAAAAAACATATTCTGGAGGGCATCTTAAAAACCGGCGACAGGACAGGTATAATCATAAGAGCAATTGCATTGCAGCTCAATAAAAATGACCCGTTACTGGATAAAAAGGTTTGTCCGAAGTGTGGAGCCATGGACAGCATGCATATGTTTAGTGAATATCGCAGCAGAATTGACATGAATGTCAGAGGTTATTGCTGTGATAAGTGTAAATACGAGAGTCTTGAGCAGGATGGCCTGGGAGAGGTCGAGTATGCTGCGGTCACACTGAGAAAATTCATAGAAGTCTTATAGAGAGAAAGGAAGAAAATGCATTCATTAAGAACAAGAATCACTGTAACAATGCTCGGTTTGATTCTCGTGGCTCTGGTGATCGTTACACTACTCAGTGCCGTATTTATACGAAAAACCGAAACTCATAAATCTGATCAGCTGCTCGTTATGCTGTGTGATTCCGGCAAGGAGAGTCTTGATTATTATTTTGACAGCGTTCAGAACTCAGTATTACGTGTCACTGCATTTGTAGAAGAAGATCTGAATGGTCTGGAGGACGAACAGCTTGCTCAGCATATGGAAAATGCCAGGGAGTATTTTGGCATGATGGCTTCCAAGACAAAAGGTGTTCTGACATATTATTACCGTATTGATCCGGCGGTTTCATCAACAGTCAAGGGTTTCTGGTATACCGATCTGAACGGAGAGGGCTTTGAAGAGCATGAAGTTACTGATATTACGCAGTATGATATGGAGGATACGTCAAAGCTTGTATGGTTTACCATTCCTAGGCATGAAGGCAAGCCAATCTGGCTGGCACCATACATCACTGATAATCTCGATGTACGCGTAATCTCTTATGATGCACCGGTTTACTGGAAGGGGCAGTTTATCGGCGTTGTCGGTATAGAAGTCGACTACTCGACAATGGCGTCAGAGGTTAATGGAATCCGACCATACGAAAGCGGATACGCTTTTCTGAGCGATGAGGATGGAAAGCTTTTCTATCATCCACAGATAGATGTCACGGAACTGTCTGATGACGCTGCATATGAAATACCACCTGAAGCGACCGGTGACGGTACCTTCATACGGTATAAGTATAAGGGAGAGGATAAAATTGCGGCATGGCGCACTCTGAGCAACGGGATGCGTCTGAATGTCACGGTTCCTGTTTCCGAAACAGAGGGTGACTGGAAGGGGCTCGTTCTGAATATTGCGCTGAGTGCCATTGTGGTACTGTTATTGGCAAGCCTCTTTATGATGTTTTATACCAGACGTATCACAAGGCCGCTCGAACAGCTGACTGAGGCAGCAGAGCAGGTTGATCAGGAAAATTATGATTTTGAACTGCCTTACGACGGTGATGATGAACTTGGCAGACTTACTCGGTCGTTCAGAACGCTTTCGGATAATGTGAAGGTTCATATCAGTGACCTGAACGGGCAGGTGTTTTTTGATGCGCTGACACACGTGAAGAATAAGGGGGCTTTTACAAACGCTCTAGAAGAACTGCAGGAACAGATAGAGCATGGTGAGAAGGCTCCGGAGTTTGCTGTAGGAGTGTTTGACTGCGACTCCCTGAAGGTGATCAATGACCAATACGGTCATGTTAAGGGTGATATTTACCTGAAAACTGCCTGCAGTACAATCTGTGATGTATTTAAGCATTGCCCGGTATTCAGAATCGGCGGTGATGAGTTCGCTGTTATTGTTCGGAATGCGGATTACAGCAATATGGAAGCTCTCATAGAACAGTTTGATCAAACTGTCAGTGAGATAAATACATCGTCAGTTGAACCGTGGAAACAGGTGTGGATTTCAAAGGGGTTTGCTATATTTGATCCGGCAGATGACAGTACGGCGGTCGGCGTGATGCAGCGTGCAGATAAGCTCATGTATGAGAATAAAAGAGACAGGAAAAAGCATGGGAAGATAAATCTGAATCCGCCTGCAGATAGATGAGTATAAAATGACAGAAGAGCATGTCTTCAAATAGCTTCGACGATAAATATAGAGGCATTGCAGGTATTATATGTGGTATGTGAAATTGAAGCAGTGTCGAGATAGGAGGAGGTAACAGTATGGATTTTCAGTCATGGATTGAGGGGATTGACGGACTGGCCAGTCTGTATTCGTTTGATATATTGGAGGACGGATCGTTCAGTGAGATCCGACTTATGGCGGTTAATGAGCAAAATACCGGAATGCTGCAGATGAACCCTGCGGCACCGGAGTTTTATCCGGGTATTCCTTATCGTAATTACTGGATGGACCTGAATTTTGAGAGCTTCGTGTACAAATGTGCATGTACCTCCAAGCCGCTTTATTCTTATGTGAACGCTCGAGGAGTATGGTTGAAGGGATTTTATCTCCCGGTAAAAGATGCATGGGTTGAAGAGGTACAGGAGAATGATGATAAGAAGACGGTTTACTGCCTTTATGTGATAACCTACTCGGATCAGGTGGAAACCGAATCGATGACGCAGAAGTCGTCCGAGGTGGCGAATGCGGTTATGGATATCAGTATCAAATTACATGAGACTCCTGATTTTTACCAGTCTATGGCAGCCGTAGCAAAGGAAATTAAACAGTTTTGCGGAGCAGAAAAGTGTTCTCTTTATACTGTCGATAAGAACAGAAGAACCTGCACCTTTATCAGTGAAAGCGGCGTCCGGGATGAATATCTTGAAGCATTTGCAGCTGAAATGGGAAGAACTACTTTTGAGGTGGCTGAAGCATGGGAAAAGGATCTTGCGCTTAGTGACTGTCTGCTTCTGGAGAATCTTAAGGTTATTGAAGAACGTGATCCGGAGTGGTATCAATCCCTCTGCCGGCACGGAATCCATAATATTATCCTGTATGCTGTTCGTTCAAATCAGATGCTGGTTGGATTTATCTGGGTTGCAAACTATGACACTACTGCCGAGGAGAAGATCAAGGAGACTTTGGAACTCAGCAGTTTCCTGCTGGCAGCAGTAATCTATAATCATCAGCTGCTGGCACGTCTGGAAGTCAAGAGTATGGTTGATGAATTGACACAGCTGAAGAGCAGAAATGCTCTGAATGAGCGCGTGGAAAAGCTGTCATCAGGATCAGAAGATTATGTTTCACCAAAGAGCATCGGAGTTATATTTGGGGACCTGAACGGACTTAAGACTGTAAATGATGAAAAAGGGCATGAGGCAGGAGACAGGCTGCTCGTAAGAGCCGCTTCGCTTTTAAGGATTGTGTTCGGAGATTGGGAAATATACCGTGCCGGTGGAGATGAGTTTGTAATCCTTTGCCCGGATATTTCGGAGGAAGAAATGGAAAAACAGCTTTCCGAGATCCGCAAGCTTTCGGAGAGTACAGCTGATGTGAGTTTTGCCTTTGGATCCGCTTACTGCAAAGGTGAGCAGAACATTCGTCAGGCGATAAAGATGGCGGATGCGCAGATGTATAAGGATAAAGAGAGTTATTACCGAAATCATCCCGAGAAGGATCGCCGCGTGAGAAATAGGGATCAAATAAATAACTGAAAGTTAAAAGGGCGCTGCAGGTAGGCTGAATAATCGCATTGCAAATAGATCAGGAGAAAAACATATGACCAATGAAAAGCCGGAATTAAAATACGACAATACAGTTGAGGGGATATTTCTACAAAGAAATAATAGATTCACTGCAGAGGTTATGATAGGGAACGTGCGAGAGGCTGTTCACGTAAAAAATACCGGAAGATTAAAGGATTTACTTGTACCAAATGCAAAGGTTATTCTTCAGCGCAATAGTAATCCTAATAGAACCACTGGGTATGATCTGATATCCGTATATAAATCAGAATTAGAATGGGTTAATATTGATAGTCTCGCACCTAATGTATTGGTAAAGCAATACTTAGAACCTTTATATGATGTTGTTAAACCTGAGCATAAATACGGCGATTCCAGATTTGACTTTTACATGGAGAAAGGCGAAGAAAAGTACCTGATGGAGGTAAAAGGATGTACTCTTGCTGAGAATCCGAAGAAGGGTATAGGGTATTTTCCGGATGCTCCTACCGAACGTGGAGTTAAGCATCTTAATGAGTTGATCAATGCTGCAAGAGAAGGCTATCATTGTACAATCGCTTTTGTTATTCAAATGAATGGGATTCATTATGTATTTCCTAATGATGCGATTCAACCTGAGTTTGGACAGGCGCTTGTCAGAGCGGCAAAAGCCGGAGTTGAGATTGTATATCATACCTGCCGTGTGGAGGCGGATAGTATACGAATTACAGGAACGATGGGGGATACAAGTAGGTACATGAAAGCTTAGAAATCATAGAAAAGTGGTGAGAAGAAAGTATAAAACGGTTTGGAAGTACAAAAGAATTGGCATGTCCGATAGTATATGCTGATAAGATAAATGTGGGAATCGGTGTATTGTGCCGGTTCCCTTTTTTGATGCATCTTCATTGTTGACTGCAAGTATATTTGAATATAAAAACATCATTGTTAACGTAATGATTTGACATAAGAATAGCCGGCGAAGCAAAAATGGTGGTATTCTTATCGACCACCATATTATTTAAAACAGGGGTAGATAGAACCATATAAAAAGAATAATAGTTATTCGGCGTCTAAGGTGGATCCTTCGGATCATGATATAGATATGTATTACGAGGATTACAAAGATGAGTTTGAGGATGAGGATGACGCCTGGGATGATTTTGAAGATAACGAAGAATATTGGGATGAATACTGATGGGAGGATACATGTTTAGAAGATTAAAGTATTGGATGATGAGGAAGAGAAATTGCAGGAGCTGCTGTCTGACATGTAAGTATTATGCGGAGTGTAGGAGGGAACTGTTGGGGGATAAGGATTAATGAAATTGTTTTTTTGCACTGCTGTCCGATTTATATACCCTTTAATTTTTCGGCAAATTGTGGTAAAATATCCCTGTGGTTATAGGACTACAAAACTTAGGAAAAACGTATGGAGAAGGCGGGTTTTCTGGAACACGGGGGTAGGTCGTTATGAAGGGGAAAAATCAGAAGCTTAAGCTTCTTTATTTGGCGAAAATAATGCAAGAGCAGACAGATGACACTCACGCTCTTTCCATGTCCGAAATACTTGCGGAGCTTGCGAAGCATGAAATTCTGGCACAGCGGAAGAGTATTTACGAGGATCTGGCT